>JAAYPU010000195.1 GCA_012519645.1 Clostridiales bacterium
AGACAAATTGAAAAGCGGAGATGTTTCTCTTGAAGAATCATTAAAATTATATGAGTCGGGTATCAAATACTATAAAATTTGTTCGGAAATTCTTGATGATGCGAATCAAAGGATTTTAATATATGATAAAGAACTAAATGTACTCAAGGAGGCAGAATAATTGGATTTTGAAAAAATTTATCAGGAGAAAAAATTAATTATTGAAAATAATATATATTCTTATCTGCCGTCTCTTGATGAAAAATCTATAAAAGTATATAATGCAATGCGATATAGCTTAGAGGCCGGTGGGAAGCGTCTCAGACCTGTATTATTACTTTCAGCATGTGAATTTTGCGATGGCGATATATACCAAGCCTTGCCCTATGCTTGTGCCATAGAAATGATACATACCTATTCTCTTATTCATGATGATTTGCCTTCAATGGATAATGATGACTTCAGGAGAGGAAAGCCTTCTAATCATAAGGTTTACGGAGAAGCCATAGCGATATTGGCAGGAGATGGATTATTAAATACTGCCATGGAAATTATTTGTATCGATATTTCAAGCTCGATAAAAAATTTAGAGACAACAACAAAAAAAGTTTTGGCTGCCTCAGAGATATTTGAAGCTTCCGGTTGTAAAGGAATGATAGGAGGTCAGGCCGCAGACATCGATTTTGAAAAAAAAGAGCTTTCTGAAGATGTCCTTAATTATATTCATATAAAAAAAACCTCAGCTTTATTGACCGCATGCATCAGGGCAGGGGCTATTCTTGGAAATGCCGATGAAGAAGTACTGGCAGATCTTACTGAATTTGCAAAGAATATGGGTCTTGCATTTCAAATAACAGATGATATATTAGATGTATGTGGCAATCAGCAGTTGATGGGAAAAGCCGTAGGAAGTGATGCAAAACTTCAAAAAATGACGTATCCTTCATTATATGGCATCGATAATTCAAAAGCAAAAGTGAAAGAATTAGAAAAAAAATCTTTATTAATTCTCGATAAATATAAGGAGAGAAGTGATTTTTTAAAAAATCTGCTGCTGTATTTGACAGACAGAAGCTTTTAAGGGGGAAATAGTTTGGTTACGATTTACAAAATAATCGGCAATGATATTTTAAGGGCTGCCGCTGTTTCATGGTTTGTGGCTCAGTTTATCAAATTTATTTATACATTAATAAAATATAAAAAGCTTGATTTTCGAAGATATGTCGGTTCCGGAGGCATGCCCAGCTCACATTCTTCTTTTGCTATGGGATTATCGACAGCAGTAGGGCTAAAAGTAGGTTTTGATTCTGTTGAATATGCTATAACTATTTGTTTTGCTCTTGTGGTTATGTATGACGCGTCAGGGGTAAGACGTGCAGTAGGAATACAAGCTAAATTATTAAATCAGCTGATAAATGATTTAATAGAGTTAAAGCATATTGAGAAGAATCTAAAAGAGCTCATAGGGCATACTCCTTTCGAAGTTTTAATCGGTGCTTTTTTGGGTATAATTATAGCAAATATAATTATTTAATGTATGGAAATTACATGAATGATATGATAATATAAATAAATTAGAGTGGCGCAGTATTCTAGTCAGAGTAATCATTTTTGAAGGCGGGGCTAAAAATCCGTCATAGGGCACATCAATGAAGTTCCTGGTAAGGGCCGCTAACGCCCAGTTAGGGGTTCTTAATGGGAGGTAGAAGCTGGGGGCGATCCATAATGGCATATGGGCGTTGACCCTCTCTTCGTGGAGACTTGAAAGCTTGCTTTCAAGATAAACCTGTAAGTGAAGATTGTATCTTCAATACAGCGTAGCCTGCCTTGAGTGGAGCACGGGAGATAGCATTAATCCGGTATTGTGAGCCAGGGCCCGGAACACAATATTGCCTGTTGTTCGAAACCTGTTCTGCAAAAGAGGATAAAAAAATGATATACCTGCAGAGGAAATCTCCTAGACTGTTCTACCTAGAAGTATATTGGGGATTACAGTACGGCCTCAGTGGCAATCCAGTCTTGTATCCGGCGACGGACCAAAGAAAAATTTGAAGGGAAACCACTGATTTGGCGACTTATCAGTATTTTTCTGGGAAATCCTACTGGACCTAAGCCGTAAAGTTTACTCAATATATTGCCACTCACAATTTATATAATCGGTGAAAAAAATTATGAAAATTCTAATGCCTAGATTAAATGTTGCAAAAGGTAAACTTAAATCTGTCAAATGGGTATTGCTCATAACATTATGGACATTTGGATTGTCTGTATTTATGAGTTTTTTTTCGGATTTAATTCTTAGAAATACAAATTTATTTGTATCTTTTGTTGTATTATTATTTATTATTTTAACAGGAATTCTCTTTGATATTATCGGTATCGCTGTTACATCAGTAGATGATAAACCCTTTCATGCAATGGCATCCAGAAAGGTGATAGGCTCAATTCAATCCATTAAAATGATAAGACATGCAAGCAAGGTTTCCAATATTTGCAATGATGTGATTGGAGATATTTGCGGCATCATAAGCGGAGCATCGGGAACTTTTATAGTCCTTGAAATATCAAATATATATCCGGATATAAATATTGCGTTATTTACCGTCTTTATGAGCAGCTTGGCAGCTGCATTAACTGTAGG
>JAAYPU010000016.1 GCA_012519645.1 Clostridiales bacterium
GAATATCAATCATTCTGATATAATGGAAATGGAAATACCAATAGTACCTACTGATGCCCAAGAAAAAATGGTTACAAAGTATAATATAGAATTTGAACTTTATAAAAAGACTGTTAGTGAAGCAGAAAAAAGATGGACGAATATAAAGAATGATTTATATACAGAGTTAATTGAAGGAGGACATTGAATATGGCAGTGAATTTGGAGTTTGAAAATAAGTTGTGGGAAATGGCGGATAAACTAAGGGGAAACATTCAACCCTCCGAATATAAAGATGTTGTTTTAGGGCTGATTTTCTTGAAATATATATCTGACAGTTTTGAAGAGAAATTTAATGAGTTGGTCAAAGAAGGTGAAGGCTTTGAAGAAGACAGAGATGCTTATGTTGAAGATAATGTTTTCTTTGTGCCACCAGTAGCAAGGTGGGAGTTTATTAAAAAGAGTGCAAAACAAAGCACTATAGGTCAAATTATAGATGAAGCTATGATTGTTATTGAAAGGGAGAATAAGAATCTTAAAGGGGTTCTTCCGAAAAACTATGCAAGGCCTGAGCTTGATAAAACAAAGCTTGGTGAATTGATAGATTTATTTTCCTTTAATCTTGGAAGCAAAGAAGCAAAGGCACAGGATGTTTTAGGTAGAGTTTATGAATATTTCTTAGGGAAATTTGGTTCAAGTGAAGGCGAATTTTATACACCGCCGAGTATTGTAAAGATGCTTGTAGGAATGATTGAGCCCTTTGAAGGCAGAGTTTATGACCCTTGCTGTGGTTCTGGAGGAATGTTTGTTCAATCTGCAAAGTTTGTTGAGGAGCATCAGGGAAGAAAAGATGATATCCGTGTATATGGTCAGGAATTTACAGCAACTACATGGAGATTATGCAAAATGAATCTTGCCATAAGGGGCATTGATGGAGACCTTGGAGAGCGTGATGCAGATACATTTGGAAACGACCTTCATAAAAATTTAAGAGCAGATTTTGTCTTAGCAAATCCACCCTTTAATGTTAGTGACTATACTTTGATACAAGATGATGCCAGATGGAAATACGGAATTCCACCAGCAAATAATGCAAACTATGCTTGGATTGAGCATATCATTAGTAAGCTTTCTCCAAAAGGTGTAGCCGGATTTGTACTCGCAAACGGCTCAATGAGCACATCAACAAAGGCTGAAAGTGAGATAAGGAAAAATATAATTGAAGCCGGGTTGGTGGACTGTATAGTAACCATGCCAACGAATCTATTTTATAATGTTACAATTCCGGTTTGTTTGTGGTTTATCTCGAAGAAAAGGGAAAACCGCAAGGATAAGATTCTGTTTATTGATGCCAGAAAGATGGGAACCATGGTTACTCGTAAGCACAGGGAATTATCGGATGAGGAGATTCAAAAGGTTTGTGATACTTATCATAATTGGAGAGATGGCAAAAGTGATTATCAGGATGTACAAGGGTTCTGTAAATCGGCAGGTATTGATGAAATAAGGGAGCATGAGTATATCTTAACTCCAGGTAGGTATGTGGGGATTGAAGAAGTGGAAGAGGATGGAGAGCCGTTTGATGAGAAAATGACAAGGTTGACTGGTGAGCTTGCTGAGCTGTTTGCTAAGTCGCATGATTTGGAGGATGAGATCAGGCGGAGATTGGGGGCAATTGGGTATGAGTTCTAGTAAATGTATTGAAAAACTCTCGACACTGTCGAGAGAAATAAGTTGGTAGAGCAATTTTCTAATAAGAATTGTTAGTGCGATAAATTGTGATTTGTCGGAGTAAGAGTAAATGAATAATTGACTTGATATAAGCGACTGTTTTGGTAATATACCTACTACAAAGGAGGTTATTACTATGAACCAAGAGATTATCAATTCAATAATGTATCAGATGAGTCTGCACTTGGACAACCAACAGCAAATGAAATTGAAGCAAGTTCTAGAGCAGACTATGAATAATAATAATGAGTCTGAAGATGATTCGTTTGAAATTTTGAATCGTTTTATAGCAACAAAAAAGTTAGAGGGACGTTCAGATAAGACGCTTAAATACTATAGGAATACTGTTAACAAGATGCTGATAGCAATAGATAAAAATGTTAAGGCTATTACAACGGATGATCTAAGAACGTATCTTACAAATTATCAAAGTAGAACGACTGTTAGTAAACAAAGCGTAGATAATGTAAGGCGTAACCTTTCAAGTTTCTTTACTTGGCTTGAAGATGAAAATTATATTATGAAAAGTCCGGTTAGAAGGATTCGTAAGATTAAGACAACGACTCCGGTGAAAGAAACATATTCAGATGATGAGATGGAAAGATTAAGGGATTTTTGTACTGAAATTAGAGATTTGGCTATGATTGACTTATTATCATCAACGGGTATGCGAGTCGGTGAATTGGTTTTACTTAATCGAGAAGATATAGATTTCAATGAACGGGAATGTATTGTACTTGGAAAAGGTGATAAAGAACGAATTGTATACTTTGATGCAAGAACTAAGCTACATCTGCAAGAATATCTGAATAGCAGAGAGGATGATAATCCAGCGTTGTTTGTAGGATTAAGGTTGCCAAAGGAACGTCTTGAAATAGGCGGTGTCGAGGTCAGAATACGTAAGATTGGAAGAAGTATAGGTATTAAAAAGTGCCATCCCCACAAATTTAGAAGGACGATGGCGACAGTAGCAATAGATAAAGGTATGCCAATAGAGCAAGTGCAGAAGCTCTTAGGACATGAGAAGATAGATACAACGCTTCATTACGCAATGGTGAAGCAAAGTAATGTTAAGAATGCACACAGAAAATATATAGGGTAGGTGACTCAATGACTGGATGGAATAATGTTAAACTCGGTGAGATATGTTCTATTACTTCGAGTAAAAGAATATTTGCTAAAGAATATCAAACAGAAGGAATACCTTTTTACAGAGGTAAAGAAATAATTGAAAAGCATAACGGTAATGAAGTTTCTACAGAATTGTTTATTACTCGTGAACGTTATGAGGAGATAAAAAGTAAATTTGATGTTCCACATAAGGGAGATATACTTTTATCATCCGTAGGAACACTGGGTGTTTCGTGGCTTGTAGATGAAGAAGAATTTTATTTTAAGGATGGAAATCTCACTTGGTTGAGATGTAATGAACAAACTACGCCAGAATTTTTGTATCTTTGGCTTAATTCTCCTGAAGCACAAAATCAGATTGATGCAATGTGTATTGGATCAACACAAAAAGCATTAACAATTGAAACATTAAATAAGTTTAATGTAGCATTGCCAACATTAGATATACAAAATAAGATCTGTCAAATAATTAATCCTATAAGCCAAAAAATCACGGTTAATCGTGCGACAAATAGGAATTTGTCTGAGCAGTTAAAAGCAATATTTGATGCATGGTTTAATCAGATGGAGCCTTTTGGAGGAAAAGAACCTGAAGGAACTCAATATGTTTCGATTGAGAAGTTATGCTCTGCAGTAACCAAAGGAACAACCCCTACTACATTAGGAATGCCATTTACTGATGAGGGAGTGAATTTTATTAAGGGAGAAACTATATTAGATAATCATGGA
>JAAYPU010000196.1 GCA_012519645.1 Clostridiales bacterium
CCGGTGATATTTCACCGGTAAATGCCCCTTCATCATCATAGTGCATGTTTTGGGCACCTAGTTTTATTTTTGTATCTTTAATAGCTTCTTTAACTGCCAACAACTGGGTAAAGGGTACACATAATGCCACTTCAATATCAGATTCTCCCATTAGTGGTATAAATGCCTCAACAAATTCCACTGCTTCAGAAGTAGTTTTATACATTTTCCAATTTCCCGCTATTAAGGGCCTTCGCATTGATTCACCTCCATTCGGATTCTAAATAGTCATTGAATAAAACCTGATTCTTTACTATTTTAACCTAAACCTGTGAAAGGTTAATTACATATCCTCTAAGATAGCCACTCCCGGCAGATCCTTTCCTTTAAGAAATTCCAATGTGGCGCCTCCGCCTGTTGAAATATGAGTCATTTTTTCCGCAAAGCCCATTTGCTGTACAGCAGCACCGCTATCTCCGCCACCTATAATAGTGACTCCAGCATTTTCTGTCAAAGCACGTGCAATTTCTCTGGTTCCTTTTGCAAAATTAGGCATTTCAAAAACACCCATCGGACCATTCCAAATAATAGTTCTGGACCTGGCTATTTCATCGGTAAAGAGTTTGATAGTTTCCTCTCCCATGTCCATACCCATTTCATCATCCTGAATTTTGTCAACTTTTATACATTTAAATTCCGTATCGTTTTTAAATTCCTTTGTTACGCATACATCAATAGGCAGCAAAACCTTCACGCCCTTTTCTTTTGCCTGCTGCAATAATGAACGTGCAAAGTCTATTTTATCTTCCTCTACCAGAGATTGTCCGGTATTGAAGCCTTTTGCATTTAAAAAGGTATATGCCATACCACCGCCAATAATAATGGTATCAGCTTTATTTATAAGGTTTTCGATGGCACTGATCTTATCACCTACTTTTGCTCCGCCTAAAATGACTGTAAGAGGTCTTTCAGGATTTTCTAAAGCGCTTTCTAATATATCCAGCTCTTTCTTTAATAAAAATCCGGAAACTGCTGGGATATAATCTGCAATTCCAAAAGTAGAACAATGAACACGATGAGAGGAACCAAAAGCGTCATTTACATAAATATCTGCCAAAGATGCAAGTTCTTTTGAAAAGCTTGGTTCATTCTTTGTTTCTTCTTTTCTGAACCTCAGATTTTGCAGAAGAATAACATCTCCTGCTTTCATACCCTCTACTGCTTTCCTTGTTTTATCTCCGACTACAGTATCATCATCAGAAAAATATACCTCTTTTCCTAACAATTCACTTAGCCGTTTGGCTACCGGTGCCAGACTGAATCTTGGCTCTACATTTCCTTTTGGTCTTCCTAAATGGGACATAAGAATTACTTTTGACTGATGATCTATAAGATATTTGATAGTGGGTATAGCACTAACTATTCGCATATCTTCTGTTATATTATTTTCTTCATCCATCGGTACATTAAAGTCACATCTTACAATGACTCTTTTCCCATTAACCGATATATCTTCAATACTCTTTTTCAATTCTCCACCACCTTGCTATAATGAGTTAAGATTTATGATTTAAGATTTATGATTGAATGCAGGAATTTGCATAACTTCCTTTTCTATTAGTTCTTAGTTATTAGTTTTTCGTTCCAACCAGACCAAAGACTTAATACTTGATACCTGAGACCTGAGACCTGGTCCGGACTCCGGACTCCGGACTTCGGACCGAGATCTGATGCGCAGCATCAAAGTCCTTTTTCAATAACAAATGAAATAAGTTCCGCTACTCTGTTAGAATAGCCCCATTCATTGTCATACCATGCAACAATTTTTGCCATATTCCCTTCCATAACCATTGTTGACAACCCGTCAATTATAGAAGATCTTTCATCCTGTTTGTAATCTATTGATACCAATGGTTCTTCACTATATCCCAGAATACCCTTTAATTCATTTTCAGCTGCTGCTTTAAAAGCTGCATTGATTTCTTCTGAGGTTGCCTCTTTCCCCAACTCACACACTAAGTCTACTACGGATACCGCAGGTGTGGGAATGCGCATTGCTATTCCATTCAGTTTCCCTTTAAGCTGCGGCAATACCAATGCAACTGCCTTTGCAGCTCCCGTTGTAGTAGGGATAATAGATTGTGCCGCTGCTCTGGCTCTTCTCAAATCTTTATGGGGCAAATCCAAAATACGTTGATCATTTGTGTATGAATGAACTGTAGTCATAAGTCCTCTTTTTATACCAAATTTTTCATCTACTACTTTTGCAAAAGGTGCCAGACAATTAGTTGTACATGAAGCATTCGATATGACATGGTGTGATTTCGGGTCGTATTTATCCTCGTTAACACCTAAAACTATGGTGATATCTTCTTCCTTTGCAGGAGCCGATATTATAACTTTTTTAGCACCGGCCTTTATATGCTTTTCTGCATCAGCCTTTTTTGTAAACAATCCTGTAGATTCCAATACAACTTCCACACACATGTCTTTCCACGGAAGTTTTTCAGGGTCACGCTCACTTAAGATTTTAATTTCTTTCCCATTTACAATAATTGCATCCTCTTTAGCCTCGACTGTTCCTTCAAACTTTCCAAAAATACTGTCATATTTAAGTAAATGAGCTAAAGTTTTTGGATCAGTCAAATCGTTGATAGCAACTATCTCATAATCACCTTTCTGAAGAGCAACCTTAAACGCATTTCTCCCAATTCTGCCAAAACCATTGATACCTACTTTTACACTCATTAAAATACCTCCTTTAACCTTTAAGGTATACAATAAAAATAACAAAACAATTTAATTTATTAGTAATACTTATTTGGTTTCTAAAATAGCTCCGGCCAATGCTTCATCAATGATAAGCACAAGGTTTGAATTTAATTTGCTTATCGCTATTATTGCCTGTGCTTTCTCTACTCCTGTAGCTACGCCAATGACATGATCTAAATTATAATACTGTTCCAAATTTATTCCTACGGTATTTACCACATCTACTATTTTCCCCTTTTCATCAAAATAATATCCAAAGGCTTCCGCAACTGCACCTTTCCCTTTTAGAAATTCGATCCTATCCTTCTTCAGGTTCCTTCGGGCAAACATGACATCTGCTCTGCCGATACCGAAGACCAAAGCATTCAAATTCTTAATATACTCTAGTATTTCTTTTATTTCGGGGTATTCCTTTATAGTCTCCAACAGTTCTTTAGATAGATTTTCAGTTAAATGCAAAAGCTTATACGAACAATGCAGCTTCTGTGCTATAACCGCAGCAATATTGTTGGCCTGCGTTTCTGCATTGACACCAAGACCGCCTCTTGCAGGAACGATTGTAATATTCTTATTGCTGTAATTAGCCTTAGGCATTTCCTTTGCCATAGCCGCCATTGTTGTTCCGCCTGTTATACCTACTATCATATCTTCTGTCAAAATGGATTTTAAATGTTCTGCGGCCTTCTTACCTGCCATTCGTTTAATATGCAGAGGATCCTTTGTATTCCCTGATACAATTATTACCTTCCGTATGGATAAAAATTCTGCCAGCTCTTTTTCCGTATAATCCAAAGCTTTCAGTTTGTTTATCCAGCTTTCAGCATTTTTTAGGATGTTTCTGCCTTCATCTGTGACATACATACCTTGACTGTTTATATAGATCAAGGATTCTTCCTGCAGACGAGCTACTTCATTTCTTACGATTTTCTCTCCCAATCCCAAGATATTTGAAATACTTCTTCTCCCAATAGGTTCATTTAATGAAATGATAGTTAATATCTCATACCTTCTGAAAAAAACAGGCAGAAGCTCGGGAACCAGTATTTTTTCAACCATAAGAATATCATATAATATAGATTCCATTCTTCCTCCACTGGGACCATGAAAGTCCGCTTGGTCTAATTAGGTCCCAAAAGATTATACCACACATAACAATTGATTTGAATAATAATATATAATTTACTTTATTTATTATCCCAGAACCCGAAAAAATAACGCCTTATCCATTATGAAAAAAGCGCATCAGTTTCTTTTCCTTTTAAAAGAAGCAGGTATTTCAATTTCTTCTCTGTATTTTGTTACAGTTCGTCTTGAAATTTTCATCCCTTTTTTATTGAGTATTTCCATAATATATTGATTGCTTAACGGTTTATATTCATCTTCATTATTGATCAATTCTTTAATTATTTCTTTTACACCTACGGAAGCAATCCCTGAACCTTGAATATTAGAAACACCACTTGAAAAAAAATACTTTAATTCATATATTCCTGATGGACACTGTAGATATTTCCCATTGATCGCCCTGCTGACAGTAGATTCATGAATGCCTATTTCCTCCGATACTTGTTTCAGAGTCATGGGGACTAGATGTCTTTTGCCCTTTTCAAAAAAATCATATTGATGATTTATTATAGTTTTTACAACGTTATAAATTGTTTGTTTTCTTTGTTCTATGCTTTTTATAAGCCATAATGCCGAATTTAGTTTATCCGTCAGGTATTTGGATATTTGAGATTCTTTTTCTTCCTCCATAAGCATTTTTCTGTATTGCTGGTTTATAGATAATCTTGGAGAAGCGGCTTCATTTATAATAATAACATATTCATTATCCACCTTCTGTAAAATAACGTCGGGTATTATATACCTGATATCACCTCTACTGAACTGTCTTCCGGGCTTTGGCTCAAATTTTTTGATGATATCGATATAATTATTTACCTCTTCCATAGATATGTTAAGTGCTTTAGAAATATAGCTGAGCCTATTCTCGGCAATATCGCTTAGATGATTACAAATTATTTCTTCAAGCTTTAAATCTTGTATTTTAGCCTGCCTTAGTTGAATCAAAAGACATTCCTGAAGATTCCTTGCAGCGATTCCCGGTGGATCGAAGGTTTGAATAACATCAAGTACATGAGCGACTTTAGACGAACTGATACAAAAATTTCTTGCTATATCATCGATTGTCAATGTCATATATCCATTTGAGTCTAAAGATTCTATTATGTATCTTCCGATTTTTTTTAAAAGGTTATCATCCTCTTCACAAAATTGCAGTTGAAATAAAAGATGCTCAGATAAAGAAATTTCATTCGAGGTATAATGGTCAAAAGATATTTCTTTGGTTTCTTGAGGATATTCTCTTTGTCTGTAGCTAATGTCATCATAATTTTCTTTTATATACTCTTTCCAGTCTATATCCCCTTGCTCGTATTCATCTTGTTTCTTATCTTCCAAATATGTTGGATTTTCCAACGCTTCCTTTTCATCTTCAATAATGTTTTCCTGATCTTTGTTCTTAAAGTCTTGTATTTCCAATAGAGGATTAATTAATATTTGTTCTTCAACAAAGCTTTGTAATTCTTGTATATTAAATTGAAGAATCTTAATCGTTTGAATAAGCTCCGGCGTCATAACCAGTTTCTGAACTTGTTTGATATTTAAATCAATTCCCAATCGCATAGGCCAGCTCCTATTTCCTAACATAAATCCTATCGCTTAAACCGATATACAAATTCATTTAAAAAACCAAATCGTCAATATATTTTTCGGCTTCCACAGTGGCAATCGCTCCGTCAGAGACAGCAGTGACCACTTGCCTTAAAGGCTTAACACGAATATCGCCTGCTGCAAAAACGCCTTTGATATTCGTTTGCATTTTTTCATCCGTAATGACATAGCCATGGGGATCTGTCCCAATAGCTTCTTTAAATATTTCGGTATACGGCTTGTATCCCACAAATACAAATACCCCCATAATACCGTCGGCCGGATCCGCTTTTTTCTCTGTTATTTCTCCGGTTACAGTATCTTTAAATATAACAGATTCTACGATGCCGTCTCCATTAATCTCTTCAACTATTGTATTCCATCTAATATTTATCTTTTCATTTTTCATTGCTTTTTCCTGAATGGATTTAGCAGCTCTAAACTTATCTCTTCTATGTACTATAGTTACTTTACGGGCAAATCTTGTAAGAAAAATAGCCTCTTCTAATGCCGCATCCCCCCCGCCGACAACGATAACTTCAAGCCCAGTATAAAAGCTCCCATCGCAGGTCGCACAATAGGATACACCTTGTCCTATATGTTCTCTTTCTCCTTTACATCCAATAGTTTTTGGATACGCTCCCGCAGCAATAATTACAGATTTTGATTGATACGTCCCCACGCGTCCTGTTAATTTTTTTATATCATTATTTAAATCAATTTGAACAATTTCATCTGTTATGAACTCTGCTCCAAATTCATCGGCTTGTTCCTTCATTCTTTCTGTCAGAGAAGGTCCTGTCGCATTTTCTTCGGCTCCGGGATAATTTTCTATTTCATTAGTGTTTACAATTAAACCTCCCGGAATTCCCTTTTCAACGATAAGAGTCTTCATTCTGGCTCTTGCAGCGTATATTCCTGCCGCGAGTCCTGCAGGACCGGCACCGATAATAATTACATCGTATATATTTTCCATAATATCCTCCTGAATAAACATATAAATAATTGAACGATAGTTAAACGATAGTTGAGCAATAGTTGAGCAATAGTGAAACAATAGTTAAACGATAGTTGAGCAGTTGTTAGTGTCTTTTGATTTGTCATCGCGAGGAGCAATAGCGACGTGGCGATCTAGATTGCCACACATCCTTCGGATGTTCGCAAAGACAAGTTAATTCGGGACTAATACTCTAACCACTAATCACTAATTACTAATCACTTTCCTGAGACCTGAGACCTTCTCCGAACCAAGGACCTCGGACTGATGCGAAGCATCATTGAATTAAAATTTATGATTTAAGATTTAAGATTGAATGTGGGAATATGACTTTGTCAAATTCCTTCCTTCACTAACCTCTAACCTCTAACCTCTAACCTCTATTTTACTGTATCAATAACATAATATGCAATTTTCTCAGCATGATCAGCAACTCTTTCCATATTACTGATAGCATCCAGAAAAATAATTCCTGACCCGGTTAAACATTGTCCTTTGTTTAATCGATCTATGTGGCCTGCTCTCAACTCTTTTTCAATGGCATCTATTTTCACTTCTCTGGTAATGATCTTACGTGCAAGCTCAACATTGTTTGTTTCAAGAGCTTCAATAACTTGATTGCAAGATTTCAATACTTTGTGATGCATGGACATAAGCTCCTCTATAGCTTGATCACTAAACGGAAGATTATTTTCTATTCTAAATTCCGCAAGCTCAGCTATATTCTCAGCATGATCTCCTATTCGTTCAATATCGCTGATGATCCCGATCAACATATTTATTCTTTCATGTTCATTTGCAGATATATTTTCTTTTGTAAGCTTAATCAAATATTTTTCTATATCTCTTTGTTTCTGATTAATTGCTTTCTCGACCGTCATGACCTTATCAATACTTTTCTGATTCTTTTCTGTAATAGCTTCAATACTTGAAGAATAATTTCCCAAAGCCAAATCCGCCATCAGCTTTATTTCTTTCATAACCTGACCTAAGGCTATACCTGGTGTTTCTAACATTCTGTCATCAAGATAAGTAATATATTCTTCCCTCTCATTTTCATGTATAGGAATGATCTTTTTGGCCAGCTTCACTAAATAATCTGCAAATGGAAGGAGAATGATGGTATTTACAATATTAAAAAATGTATGTGCATTTGCCAATTGACGCGCAACATTATCAGGCGATATGGCTATGGCTAAATGAAGAGCTATATTCCTGA
>JAAYPU010000197.1 GCA_012519645.1 Clostridiales bacterium
AACCACCCTGTGGCGATTGCCTTTTCTAATTATATTATAGCAGATTATTAAAACATGGCAAGGGTTAAGACACTTAAATATACGAATCTGTTACTGTCAAGTAATCGTTGGCAACTTTTTTACCATACAAAAAACCACTCAAAATCCTGCAATCGCCAGAAGGCTACTTCGGCTCCTTCTGGTTGCTGTATCTAAGCCAGCCAAATGACCCATTGTAGGATATTTATAGCCTTTTCCTACTTTAGTTGGTATCTTTGCCGACATCAAGATATCATTTTGGATTTCTTCCAGTTTATCAACATCAAATAGTGAACATTTCAGTTTTTCTGTTACCTCATGAAGACGGCCGCTACATTTCTTTGCCAGTATTTTTGATAAATGATTGCCTCCTCGGATGCTCCAACAGGTATGATTATGTTTCATCCTCCGGGCTATAATACTCCAGATATGGTTTTCCATAGTTCCCATGTTCCGATATTCCAGTCCTTCCGGGCTTGCTGGTAGTTCTATTCCCTGTTCTTGATAAGGTAGCAGTCCTTCACGGTTGTTCTGGAAATACTGTATCAATGTTTCGGCTTTCTCTATATCTCTATTTTCGGTCAGACTGTCACGATACATTTCCAGATACTCAAACATCTCCTCGATCTTTCCTGCATCCAGATACTCCCGGACAGCTTCCCCTGCGGCCTTATCTGCGATATTCTCTTTGATTGCCCGGTGTTTATGAAAGGGATCCAGTTGAAAGTAGGTGCTTTTGTCTTTTACCTTTTTGATCCATGCTGCCCCATCTGCATTCAATAACCGTATCTGTGTTTCATCAAGATTATATTTTTCAGCTATTGCCGCTTCCCGGTATTCGTGAAATCCCTTCGCCTTGGAAAAGCCGGCTACGACTACTTTATCATTTAGCTCATATCTGTCTTTCCCGGTCTTTTTCCACCCGTCATAGGCAATCGCCACCTTTATTTCTGCTTTCTTCTGATAGCTCTTTTTGCGGTCGTTACCCTGTAACTTTACATATACTCCATCTGCTTCTTCAAAAAGTACTGGGGCTTCTTTTTCTCCGCACAGTTTTCCCTTTTTATGAGCCTGGACTAACTCCTGTTCCTCCTTACACACCTTTTCCCCTAATGATTGGATTACGTTCCATACTCCCATCGCACTGATGCTTTGCCCTGTCATTTCACTTACCTTTTTGGCACATTCCCTATATGACATTTCCGTAATCCCTGATACCAGCTGCTCTGCAAGGTTAGCGGATATCAGCCCGACATTCTCAAGTTCCAGTGTCTCATCCAAAAGATACACATATCTTTTTGTCCCATCATCATTCATTACTTCATAGATAGCTCGGGAGTAAACAACTTCCCCATAAACAGTCTTTATTGTTGTTCTTTTCAGTCCTTTATGGCGATAAGCAGATTTATCTCTGTTGTCTCTAAGGTAACAATCATACTTTTCTAAGAGATCTTTGGTATAATTTCGGCCCATTTCACAAATCATCTGAAATATATTTTTCTCTAACTCCTTGAAAGTAACGCCATTTTCCTTTATTATAGAATCCATCATACAATCTCCTTATCATTTGGTCTGGTTAACTTAATCATAAGGTATTTTTGTATGATGGGAAAGGGGCTTTGGCCTCTTTCTTTTTTTGCCAACGAAAATTATACTCTAAGTACGAATCTTATACCCCTACAGAAAAATAAGTTATCAATTTATTGACAACTTATTTGATTATGGTATATATTGGTTATAAAATGAATTAAGGGAGTGTACACTATGATAAAAAAATTTGGAGCAATAATTATAAGTTTTTTTATAACGATCGCAATTGCATTATCATCTCAGCCAAAAACTACTTATGCCGGGAACAACTTTAGTGAAGCAAATAATCTGGAACTAAATAAATTATATTCTGAAGCACTTGAAACAGAGGATGATGTAAACTTTTATAAGTTTACTACTTCAAACAACGATTCATTCTATAAAATAGAGCTTAGAAATACAGAAGTTTCAGAATCAATTAGCTTAACACTTTATTCTGAAGATGATCCAACAACCAATGTCTATGATTTAATTGTATATAAAGCAACAGCTAAAACTGATACGAAAAAATTAGAGCAT
>JAAYPU010000198.1 GCA_012519645.1 Clostridiales bacterium
AAAGCAATTCTTGTTATCAAAAATAATATAAATCAATTACAAATATAATAATCTTTAAACTCAAACTTCGGTAATCCAGCCGCCATAGTATATACCTTAGGCCTGTGATTTTGCGTCTTTATTTTTCAATAAATTTGCCTTTATCGGTATGCTATATTTAGTTTTAATTATATTTCTTCGTATTTTAATTGTATTGGGTTTACAGAACACTGTCAAGATAAATGAATATATATATTTAAATGACATCATCTAATTTGAAGTCAATGACCTTTTTTAATTCAGCAAGGTCCATTTCGATTTGATAGCCTATTTTCCCCGCACTAAAAATAATAGTGTCCCAATTAGCTGCGGATTCATGAATAATGGTCAATAAACTTTTTTTCATTAGAATCGGAGAGCATCCACCATGCACATAACCGGTTATAGGAAGCAAATCTCTGGACTTTATCATCTCAATTGACTTTTCATTAACTGCAGCAGCAGCCTTCTTTAAATCCAGTTCATTTGATACAGGAATAACAAACACATAATACTTTTTTGTTTTTCCCATTGTAACAAGAGTTTTAAATACCTGCTCGGGATTTTGCTTTAGTACGTGTGCAACATCTAATCCATTAACGGCATCGGTATGTGCATAGCAATATGATTTATATTTTATTTTCTTTTGATCCAAAAATCTCATTACATTTGTTTTTTCTTCCATTACCTTATCCACTTTCTCATACTAAATCTCTTCACTTTTTAACTGCTCTATTTTCCACTTGCATTTCCATATAACTCTTAATACTACTAAACATATAAGGCCAATTAAAACTGTGAAAAAGCCATAAACATAATAACCCGAACTAATTGCTGCCTTCAATTCTATAAAGAAACACATAATCTCTACACCTAATAAGATAAGAAAGAAACTCTTGATCCGAGAATAAAGCTCGATTTTTGACTGAGCATCCGTGTACATTTCGAAAGGTCCATCTGCAGTTTTTTTCCGCAGATATATCCATCTCCACCATTGACTCACTACCTCTACACCGATATCTTCCATAAATGCAGCATATTCATCTTTATCCCCACCCCAATTATCCAGCAGATCTATTTGATAATTGTATTCGCCGGGCTCACATGCTTCAAAATAATAAAAACCTAAAAAAAACTTTCTAAATGCCCATCCATTATTGGACATTTCTTTTAACCATTTTTCTTCCTCATCTTTATCAAAATAAATCCTAAATTTAATCATCTTAAATACCTTCCTCACTTAATTTTTTGGCATTAATCAATAACTCATTAAGCCTTCTTACTTCATCTAAGAAAACATCTTTCCCTAATGGCGTTATCACGTATTCCTTTTTCTTTCTTGACTCCTTATCTTCACTATATAAGCAGATCCATTTTTTTATCAGCAGGGATTGAATAGCTCCATATAAAGTTCCCGGCCCCAGTACAACCCTTCCCTTCGTCATCTCACTGACCTCTTGAATAATACCGTATCCATGATTTGGAGTTCTGACTGCCAATAAGATATAAAAGACTGCTTCCGTTAATGGTGTATTGTCCAATTATACCAACTCCTATCTATCGCCTAACGATATATTTAATATATCACCTTACGATATATCTGTCAATGATATATTTTAAAAAAATTTTTTTGAGAAGATCACAGAAAAAGTAAAACACCGGACTCGATCCGGTGTTCTAAACTTCGTTATATTTCATGAATAAATAATAAGATATCAAAACAATTTACCAAAGCCTTAAGTTAACTTATTCTTTTTCTTAAAAAAAGAATAAAAATTAAAAATCCAATAAATGTCGGCAACGACAGACTCAAATACATATTTTCATAGCCGACAGCCTTTGCTAAGAAACCTGCAAGAGCACCTCCTGCAGCAAGTCCAAAATCAGCGCCAATATAAAATGTACTCATTGCAGAACCTCTTCTGTTTGCAGGCACATTTTTAGCTGCCATTGCTTGAGTTGTCGGAAGTGAACACCCAAAACCTATTCCAAAAAATACAGCGGCAAGTAAAAAAAGATTAAGCTGCGATGCAAAATACAATATCAATGTTGAAAGCAGCATACTTATTAAACCGGGGATTAAAACATATGACGCACCCTTTTGATCCGATATTTTACCGCTAAGCGGCCTGCTTATCAAAAGTATTCCTGCATAAACAGTAAAAAATATGCCTATGTTGACGATCCCTCTGTATTCTGCATATAAGGAAACGAATGATATTATTGAGTTATATGTCATACTTATCATTATTGCTATGATAGCTGCCGGGATTGCTTTAGCTTCGATGAGGGAATCCATTATATATTTTTTTGTTATAGGTACTTTACTGCGTTGTTTTACAATAAACATTGCCGCATCCATGTTTAATGTCAAAATCAATGATATCACAGTTAAAAAACCGGCAGTTAAAAACAAAGTATGAAAGCTCCCGCTTTTTACTAAAGCAAGCCCCATGTATGGACCTATAGCCATTGCGAAAACAGCGCCAAGCCCGAAAATGCCTATCCCTTCAGCCATTCTGCCCGATGGAACTGAATCAAAAACAATGGTGCTGCTCAAGGTCGTATAGATGCCAAACCCAATTCCTTGAATTATACGGACAAACATCAATGGCGTCGCCCCATAAGCAAAATTATATAGAAATGCTGCTAAGGCACTTATCAACAATGCAGCCGATACAACATACTTCTTATTCTTTTTATCAGCCAAATTTCCTGACACAGGCCTCATGAACATCGATATAATAGTCGCAATTCCTATAATTGAACCCGCAACATCCGTCGAGATTCCTTGGCTTTGAGCATATAATGAAAAACATGGATTGACCATACTGAAGGATGTACATAGCATCCAGTTTGCAATAAGTATCAAAATAAAATTTTTGTTCCATAATGTTTGTTTTGCCTTTTCTGCAACTGCTTCCATAAATATTATTCCTTTCTTTACTACCAATAATAACCGCTAAAAATCGGTTATCATACCCTATATATTAATTACTTTCATCTCTGTCCCCACGTAATATTATAATACTATAAAATAATAAAACCAGTCTTATTTATTTAACTGGTTTATATTACTATTAAATATACCCTCTCCTAAACTGTAATTTCCGACACTCTAAATACTATGCTCATTTAAAAAGGATCATCATAAGATCATTCACATTTGTACCTGTAGAGCCCGTTTTTATCAAGTCTCCGCTTAGACTCAACGCATGATAGGAATCATTATTCTCTAATAATTGATAAGGAGATGCATTTTTGCTTTTAATTCTCCTGACCGTTTCCCCATCTACCATCCCACCGGCCGCATCGGTAGGTCCATCGGTTCCATCGGAACCCACAGAAAAAATCACTGTATTTTTCCAGCCATCGATACCAATAGCTGCAGCTAAAGCTAATTCCTGATTTCTGCCGCCCTTTCCGCTGCCAATAATTTTAACAACGGTTTCACCACCTGCGATCCATGCACATGGTTTTTTTTGTTTTGGATTTCTGTTAGCCTCTCTTGCTATTGCGGCTAAAAATTTGCCTGCTTCTTTTGCTTCACAATCCAAGGTCGTTGTAAGCAAATTAACCTCATATCCCAATATCTCGGCATTTTTCAAAGCTGCTTCACATAATGCCGTTACGCTCCCAGTAATGACAGTGGTTGTATTTGTAATCTCTTTAGGTGTTTCTATTTTAATGGTATCAATTACATTGGGTTTTACTTTCAACTTGTATTTATTAATAATTTCTAAAGCTTCGACTGACGTTGAGCTATCCGGATATGCCGGTCCTGATGCTATTGAATCCAATCTATCTCCAATAACGTCAGAAAGAACGATTGAAAAAACCTTTGCAGGCAAACATTGCTCTGCAAATCTTCCGCCTTTCACATCTGACAAATGCTTTCTGATTGTATTGATTTCAACTATATCCGCACCGCTGCTTAAAAGCTGATTCGTAATGTCCATAATATCTTCGAGAGTAATTCCGTGAGCAGGTTTTTCAAATATTGAAGAGCCTCCTCCTGAAATAAGAAATATGACTTCGTCTCCAGACGAAAGACCTTTTACCATTTCTAAAGCCCTTGCTGCACCTATGACTGAATTTTCATCGGGTATGGGATGTCCTGCTTCAATAATTTCAAATCCCTCAATAGGTCCTCTTGAATGTTCATATTTGGTAACAACCAGGCCTTTCACTATTTTGCTGCCTAAAGACTCTTTTGCTGCATTTGCCATGTTCCAGGCAGCCTTTCCAATAGCGATTACAATAACACTTCCTGTAAATGACTTATTCTCTAATGCTTTTTGAACAGCTTTTTCAGGCAGAACCTCATTTATGGACATTCTTATGATCTTATATGCATCTTCTCTGATTTCATTAATCATTTGCAGCACCTCCGTCAGCTTTTTAAATAAAATCCCTCCCTCATCAGAGGAAGGGATTTCGTTTAGTTCACAAACTTTCTAATAATTAAACAAAAATTAATGCTAATATAGCTACCACAATAATCGTAACGACACCTTGAATCAGAGTAGCCATAGTCATGGATTTATAGCCTGTTTTTACATCCATGCCGCTGAATTCGCTTACAACCCAGAAATAACTGTCATTGACATGAGAAACCGTCATTGCTCCGGCGCCAACAGCCATGACCGTTAAGACTTTTCCCATTACAGTTGCAAGCCCTAATGCCGGTAATAATGGTGCTATTAAGGCAGAGGTTGTAACAAGCGCCACCGTTGAAGAACCTTGAGCAGTTTTTAAAGCAGCAGCTACAATAAACGGAACTAAAATACCAATGCTTAAAGTACTTAATGAAGTTCCCAGATAATCACCGATAGGTGTTGCTTTCAATACAGCTCCAAATGCGCCACCGGCTCCGGTAATGATAATAATAATCGCTGCGTCTTTTAAGCCTTCTCCAATCCAATCTGTTAAAGTCTCTTTATTCCACTTGGGCAATAGAGCTAATGCGAAAAAGAATCCAATCATAAGTGCATTAATTGGTTTACCCAAGAAGCTAACTAATGTGAAGAATCCGCCTTCTCCAAACGGATGTGTTGGGAATGCGCCAATTGAGCCTAATGTTATTAATATTATAGGCACGATAATAGGTGCAAATGCCAGCCAAGCATTTGGCAATTTGCCGAATACTTTTTTGATTTCATCATAGTCCATTTCCAATGTTTCTTCATCTTCTCTTGTCTTATACTTTTTACCTGCAGCAACAGACCATGCATAACCGGCTATCATACTAAAAATAGCAACAATCAAACCAACTATAATAACCAGACCAAGTTCATTATCCAGTCCTAAGTTGCCCGCTGCAGCAATCGGACCGGGTGTAGGAGGTACCAATGTATGTGTTGCATATAAGCCGGTTGCTAATGCAATTGACATCATAACGCTTGGTGTTTTAGTCTTTTTAACCAGAGATTTTTTAAGTGATGATAGAATAACAAAGCCGGAGTCACAAAATACCGGAATGGAAACAATGTATCCAATAATGCTCATTGCCAATCCCGGTCTTTTTTCACCTATCACTTTAAGAACAGTATCTGCCATCACAATAGCTGCGCCTGACTTTTCGAGAATCTTTCCAATAATTGTACCTAAAATAATTACTATACCTATGCTGGTAAGTATACCCCCAAAGCCGCTTGTAATAGTATCACCGATTTTTAATACTTCCATTCCCGAAGCAAAAGCCACGCCATAAGCAGCAATAATGAGTGCGATAAAAGGATGCAATTTGAATTTTGCAGTTGATAAAACAATAAATATGATAGCAATTAATAAAATTAATAATAGAACAGGACCTTGAACCATAAAAATATCCTCCTCATAATTTGTATTTTTCACAGGTCACATGTTTAATATATTTTATTATATATGATTTATTAATATGATATAATGGATTAATCAACAAAAAAAGGTGCATTAAATGTATCTGTAGTACATTATTGCACCAATTTTCTGATAATTACTAATATTCAGTATTATTATAATTTGCAAATTCATACAAACTAAATAAATGGCTAATATCCAATCTTCTTATCACTTTTCTCCATCAAATAAACAGCAAGTAAATCCCAGCGATTTCTATCCTCACGCCTCTTCAATGGATCTAAATCAAGAAGCTCCTTTAATCTGTTGAACCTGAGAACTACTGTATTTCTATGAACAAATAACAATTTTGAAGCCGCTAAAATATTCATATTACAATTAGATAGCGCAATCACCGTTTCAATCAATTCCGGTTTATTCTCCAATACTTGATAATAAGTATTAAAAAAATGCTCTTTCATTTGCTCAGGTATCTGGGAAAAGAAATATGATAAAAGCTCTTCATTAATATTGCTCTTTCCGCCTTTATATGAAGCAGAATTTTTCAAAACAAACTCAGCTTCGCGAAAGCTTTTACCAATAAGCTTTATATCATCATATATGCTTCCTATTCCTATAACCAATTGCTTCTTATAATTCTTTTCAATCGCCCCATTGATTTCTTCGATATATCTTTCGATTTCTTTCATTCTATCGCTTAAAGATTGACTAAATAATGCCTTTAATATAACGATCCTATCCAGTGAAATATAAGAAGATATATCTTCTTCATTATGCAGCGCTGCACTCTTTATCAGCTTAAAGATCTGCATTTTCATTACTTCTTTTTCTTCTCCGGTCTGTGCAAATCTTGTATCTTCAAGAATATTATTAACAGATATTAAAATTGCGGCTCTGGGTATTTCTAAATTATGTTTGGCTTGACTAGCCCAATTCATTACTTCAATATAATCTTCCTCTGTCTTTAAATTTAACAAAAGATTGATGAAAAACACTTTATTGCTTTGCCTATGATACAATCTGCTTTTCAGCATTTCCTGATCGATCATTAATTCGATCATTGATTTTACTACATTAACAAATTCTTCGATTTTTTCCGGTTTCCCGGTTATTCCGATTACACCCACAAGCTGATTATTATAATAAAAAGGCTGATTAATACCCTCTTTTACTCCCTCATATAAGCAAGCATTTTCAGGAGTTATATCAATACGCTTTTCAAGCATAGCCGCTTCTTTGCCAATTTTATGAAAAGTCCCGATTCTTTCCTTTGAACCGCTGGCAATAATCGTTCCATTCACATCAATAATATTGATATTATAGCCAATATCTTTAATTATTTTTTCTACTAAGCTTTGAAGCATTTTACTATGAATTATAACTTGCTACCTCCTATAATAAACAACTTTAAAAAAAATATATAAAAGCTTGTCTTTCCGATCGGCAGTCCATCTTTAACCACAAAAAGCCAGCACTATAGCTTACTATAAAACTGGCCTCCACATTTTTTTCATCCTTAACACCCCTATTGAATTTATCTTATCATATATTGAAGTGCAGTTCTATACTAAACTAAAAGACTTTTACACAACTTGACATATTCCTTGAAAAACAAAACCAGCCCCATAGTTTCCTAATAAAGCTGGCCTCCACGTTTATTATATCCCCCGAAATTAATTATAATCCAATATATTCCATTCTTCAATTATTTTATCAGCAATACATATAAAGTATTCATGATTGAAAAAAACCATGGGAATAATCCCATGGTTTTTTTTAGGTCATGTACTATTTTTATTTCTTCATAAGCTGGTACATTACCTGCGCTATTTCCGCTCTTGTAGCCACACTCTGCGGAAGCAGTTTTCCGGCGCTGCCACTGATGGTGCCGGTCTTCACCAGCTGAGTCACAGCTTCCTTCGCCCAATCCGCAATACTGTTTGAGTCACTGAAATCAGAGAGCGTCTTGCCTGAATCGCCCTGTGGTAATTCTCCAATGACCTTAAGTGCGTTATATAAAATGGTGAACATTTCCTGACGGGTGATTTCTTTGCCCGGCGCAAACATATTGTTTCCTACACCTGCGGAAATGTTAAGTCTTTTCGCTGCCGCAAGGTAATTAGTATAATAGGTGTTTCCCGCGTCTGTAAAGTTATCGGCCGGATTTGTGTCCGGAGCTATGCCATACGCTTTCATCATGATTACGATGAAGTCTGCGCGCGTCAGCTTGGCTTCCGGGCTGTAATTGCCATTGCCAGTACCGTTCGTGATATCTCTGGCTGCAATGAAGGAAACCGCTTTATAATACCATGCGTTGGCTTTTACGTCATTGAAGTTCACCGGATTGTAGACAACCGCATAATCGCTGAAGTGAGTAACATCAAACGTAACGGTACCGGTAACCGGATCGTAATGCCCATTCGTAACGCATTGCGGATTGCCGGAGCCGTCGATATACCAGATAACAATGCTGTCAGGGTTCTTCAGTTCCTCCTCTTTCGGCGTATATGGGATATTCACTGTCACCGGCGAGTTTGGATTGCTCCAATTGGTCTGCCTGCCGTCTATCAAAAGGCTGAGCGAAATCAGCGGTCTTTCGCCGATGGCGGCTTTCACATCGTCGGGCAGGCCGTTCTTGTCGTCTTGGTCAATAGAGATTTCCGCCTTTTTACCGGCTATTCCCGGAATGCTGCCCAGCATATCCGATGAAATTGTAACGCTGG
>JAAYPU010000199.1 GCA_012519645.1 Clostridiales bacterium
ATCACTCCTGCTTCCCCCTACATTGATTTCTGCACTTTCAATGATAGGGGATTGGTCTGGCAGAGTGGTCCACTTTTTCGCTAGCGTTTTTATCTTTTTTGGCTCTCTTTTAGGATAGCGTTTATAATAGATTGGCCATTTTAGCAGTTTCCTGCATGGATTGAGTAATTTCTTGTACCGAAGCAGCACTTTCCTCAGCACCAGCAGCATTTTGTTCAGCAATAGCAGATAATTTTCTCATTTGATCCGTAGTGCGTCTGGTCGAGTCAAAGATGGCAGAGACCCTGTCATTAATACTCTTACTTGCCAAACTGCTGTCATCTATTGCAACTGACATATTATCAAAAACAGTCTCTGTGGTACCAACCTTACTGATTAATTCATTCATTATGTTTTGAACCTCATCGACACTCGCAACAACTTCTGTGACTACTTTGGACAGATCATTTATAATCCTGCTAATCTCTCCGGCAGAATTACCAGATTGTTCGGCGAGCTTACGAACCTCGTCTGCAACAACAGCAAACCCCCGGCCTTGCTCACCCGCGCGCGCCGCCTCAATCGCAGCATTGAGAGCAAGCAGGTTGGTCTGGTCGGCAATTCCACTAATTACGTCAACAATAGCCCCAATATTATTTGCCATTATTTCCAATTTTCGTATAAGCGTATTCATGCTGGTGGTTAAAATACGAGCTCCTTCTGAAGAGCCTTTTAACTCCAATACCGATTTACCTCCTTCATCTTTCAACAATCCAATTTTATTAATCTGCGAAACCAGGCCATTTATCATGACACTAATTTCTTCCATAACGCGTATCATTTCCAGGATTTCATTAGTACCACTTTCGGTATTAATCGCCTGAGTTGCTGCTCCTTCAGCTATCTCTTGAGTTGCTTTGGAAAGTTCATCTGAAATACGTGCATTATTCCCGATTATTACACTCATCTGTTCCGAAGTGCTGTTTGTATTGTCAGCAACATCTTTGATAGCCTTTAAAGCCATACTAAGTTCAGCTCTTAATGTTTCGAATGCTTTGGCCAAGGAACCTATTTCTCCTTCGGAATTAACAAGTTGGCCAGGAAGGTCCTGACTAATATCAAGTTCAGCCATAACTGCAGCATGCACTTCCAGTTCCTGCAGAGGTTTAACTATGCTTTTTGTCAACCTGATACTTAGAGCAATAGCCAAAAACAGGAATAATATCACTATGAATCCTATAGATGCAAATACTCCTGATAATCCGGTATAAAGCTCATTCTTCGGTACAACCGAGACCAGATAAAGATCCATATTGGGAAGATGAGTTGTAGTCGAAATGTGAGTTTTTCCGTCCAGATCATATTGAATATATCCACCTTTGGTATTTTCTATCATAGCCTGGGTATTATCTTCTCCGATAAGTTCTTTTAAGTTTTTACCCTGATACTCTTGTTGGGGATGATATAACAGTACACCGTCCGGATCAAAAAGTGCTATATAACCTGTTTTCGCAAAACGAAGATTGGCATCACGGAGTACCTTTACCAAAGCCTCTTTATCAAGCATTTCTGAGAATTCCTCAGTATAACTTGCTGCAACTATGATAAGATCCCAGGCTTCAACATATTCTGAATACTGAGACTTTTCTCGTTCTACCGTTTCATTGGGGTTTTTCCACATATAAGTCTGAAACTGGACCGGTTTAACTTTCATATTTTCAACAAACTCCATACCGCTAAAATCTTTACCTTCAACCCCCGGTACAGGATGCATAACGGCAATGCCTTTACTATTGGCAGCATACATATAGCCTGTACTGCCGACTTTTTGGGAGAATAAAACTTCTTTGAATCTGTTCCAGGCTTCCTCCTCGGTTATGGCTCCAATTTTATATTGATTATAATAATATTCAGCAACCTGCTTGTTTTGTTCAGCAGAAAAGCGCAGCGAGTTGCGAATACTCATCTTTAAAGTATTCTCAAGCATTTGAGTTACCGATGTAGTTGTATTTAGGATCTCATTTTTTACCTGTTGTTCGGTTCTGTTTACCATTATAAAAGAGCTGGCTACTAAAAATAAAAGGCTGGCAAAAATGATGATACTTACTACCATTAACAATATTTTTGCCCGTATTGTCTTCAGATTGAAATTCATAAATATACTCCTCCTCATTTTTATTCCTGACCCTATAGGCAAGTAAGATATATCTTATTAATAAATATTTTTCTATTTCTCTTTTAAAACATAGAAACAATTAGTGAAACACATATAAGAAACAAAAATGGGATTATGATGCTGAATCTGCGTAGAATGCCGGTTATCTTTATGAATATTAAAGTGAGTTTGTATCAGCAATCCAAATGTTTTGATTGATATGCGCTGACTTGAGGTATTTCTGTTATCAGGCAGACCAGGTTAGAAGAAATATTAATACAATAGAATGGCTTGGATGTTAAGTTTATAAAAGGCAATAACAAACAACATGACAATATATGACATAATAGGTTGTCTTTATGTAACACATTTTATTGCAGACAGACAAGATAAGTCAAGCAGCTTTTTTATATCCCGTGGTAGTACCGTATAAATAACTGTCACATTTTTATCACATTTATTGTTTATAATTAATGCAGAGTTATTGGTATATAGTTGTCAGGAGAATCATGTATACCCCATGGTTATTCCCCTGATAATATGATAGGGGTGATTCGTGTGGCCAACAGCAGAATCCTTATCGTGGATGATGAAGAATTAATTCGTGATTTAAT
>JAAYPU010000200.1 GCA_012519645.1 Clostridiales bacterium
ATTACATATACAGGGCATCTAATTATAAGAGGAGAGGCTGTTATAAGTTACTCGGATTTTGAGAAGATCAATAGTGAGATAGAAGATATTGCGGCTAAATACAAGAATCCAAGGAATCTTTGCAGCGGTTCCGTAAGGCAATTGAATAATAAAATTACGGCACAAAGAAACGTTCATTTTTTTGCTTTTGCTGTAGTAAAGGCAGATGGTGTTGATTTTAATAATTCAAGAATAGCTCAATTAAATTGGCTGAAAAGACAAGGCTTTGATGTTGTTGAATTTAAGAGAGTCAATTCTTCAAATATTGAAGAGTCTGTTTCATGGTTCTCTGATAACATTATTAATAATGATTTTCCTTCGGATGGCTTAGTGCTGACTTATGATGATATTGAATACGGTCAGTCCCTTGGTGCAACATCAAAATTTCCAAGGGATGCAATTGCATTTAAATGGAGGGACGAGATCAAGGAAACCGTCCTTACTGAAATAGAGTGGAGTGCTTCAAGAACTGGATTGATCAATCCCATAGCGATATTTGAACCTGTTGAGCTGGAGGGAACAACCGTAAGCAGAGCTAGCGTTCATAATATCAGTATTTTAGAAGGCTTGAAGCTTGGCGTTGGAGATACTATAAAGGTATATAAAGCAAATATGATCATTCCTCAAATCGCTGAAAATCTGACAAATAGCGGAACAGTGAAAATTCCCGAAGAATGTCCGGTATGCAGAGGGAAAGCGCAAGTCAGACAAGAAAATGGTGTAAGATTTTTATATTGTTTAAATGATAATTGTGTGGCGAAACAAATAAAATCATTTACTCATTTTGTCAGCAGGGATGCAATGGGCATAGACGGATTATCAGAAGCTACAATAGAGAAATTTATTGCCAAAGGATTTATAAGAGAACCGGCTGATATATTCCGTATAGAAAGGTACAAAAATGAAATCATTGAAATGGAAGGTTTTGGGGAAAAGTCTTATAATAACCTGACAGCTTCAATAAATAAATCAAGAAAAACTAATGTGGTAAGATTTCTCTATAGTTTAGGTATTTCAAATATCGGATTATCTAATGCAAAATTGATATGCAGGCACTTTAATAATAATTGGCCGGATATTCAGAATGCATCTTATGAGCAGTTGATACAAATAAACGGCATAGGAGATGTAATGGCCGATGCGTATGTGAAATATTTTAACAATGAAAGAAATCAAAACATTGTTGAAGATATCCTGAATGAAATTGAATTTCAGGCTATTGGAGATGTTAATGTTGACAGCATATTTGAAGATATCAGCTTTGTAATTACCGGTTCTTTAGAACAATACGAAAACAGAAATGAATTGAAAAAGGATATAGAAGACAGAGGGGGAAAAGTAACAGATTCCGTTACTTCCAAAACAAATTACCTCATTAATAATGATATTTCATCCGGTTCGTCAAAAAATAAAAAAGCAAAGGAATTGGGCATCCCCATTATAACCGAAGAGCAGTTTGTAAAGTGGATCAAGGATGGAGTTAAACCAACTGAAATTTGAGGCGCGCATAGAATCTTGATTGCCTCTGTTGAACCCTAACCACTAACCACTAATCACTAATTACTAATTACTAATTACTAATCACTTTCCATAGACCTGAAACCCGAGACTTGACACCTGATACCTACTCCGGACCTCAGACCGATGCGCAGCATCGCTTAAATAAAGTACGATGTTTCCGAAGCATATGCATCTGAGGAATTTTTATCTGATGGTCTATAATACATACAAGATTCTTGAGGATCATTTGACGAAACCATGTGAGTGAGGCTGCATCTCCCGTTTACTTTAAATATGCACTCTAACGAGCAATTTGTCTTCATTTTGAATCTCCTTCCATAGCTTGCTGCTGATTTAGAGATTATTGGTTTATTTTGATATTATTATTTGCTTTCAAAGTAAAATTATTAGAACAAATAATTTTTGTAAGAAATCATAATTAAACTTCAATAAAAATGTATATGAACGCTCAGATTCTACAAAGACTATATAGTAGCATATATTTTGTTTGGAGGAATAGGAGTGCTTTTTAAGGATTTTGAAGAAACGAAAAAAGTTTATCATATTGTTGCCTTGTATGATCTTGAACCTGCTTTAAAACATGGTATTCAATATAATAATAAAATAACCTATAATACGAAGTACAAAGGTTTTCATAGTCTTATTGAAAAAGAGAAAACAAAAAATATACCTGCCTGGGTACGAAGGAAAAAAGCTATTTTTGCAAGTATGAATTATGATATTTCCTTTCAGTTTCATCCCAATAGTGTAATTTTAGGACTTAAAATTGATTCTGAAAGGTGTTGGGTTGCCAATGAAAATCTTGCAAATCAGATTTATGCACCATTTATAATGAAGGATATCATGGGATTTAATAATGCTGTTCATTATATCGAAGGTGAAGGGAAAGAGCTGCTAAAAAAATATTGGGAAACTTCGCTTAGCTTTGAGGAAAACCTTTTAGAAAGAAGGGATCTTCAAAAGGATTATAATGCTGAGGTTCTGGTATTGCATGATATTCCTCCGGAGAATATTGAAATAGAGTATATAGTATCCGGGCATGAAATATTAAAAGCTGAACAATGGGAAAAAAAGTTTTGTAAATGAAATTGATTATAAATTTAAGGGGGTGAAAATTGTTATGAAAGCAGGAAAACTTGACAATGATCTGCTAAAAAAAATCATATTTAATAATATTAAATTTCAAAGAGACGAGGTACTTGTTCGTCCTGGAATAGGTGAGGATTGTGCTGTTATAGATTTTGGTGACAACGTTTGTGTTATGTCTACGGATCCCATTACAGGTGCAGTAAATGAAGTAGGTCGCCTTGCTGTCCATATTTCCTGCAATGACATTGCATCCTCCGGAATCGAGCCTTTGGGTTTAATGCTGACTATCATGGTGCCTGTGGGTACCACCGAAAGCCAAATAGAAGAAATAATGATACAAGCTTCAGAAGAGGCACAAAAGCTCAAAGTAGAAATAATTGGGGGACATACCGAGGTTACGCATGCTGTTTCAAAACCCGTTGTGGTCTCAACGGCTATAGGTATGAGTCCAAAAGAAGAATTTATGCAAAAAGACTCCATGCAGGCAGGAGATACTGTTATTATAACAAAATATGCAGGCTTGGAAGGCACGGCTATTATTGCTTCCGATTTTGAAGAAAAATTAAAAGCATATATGACACCCGAAGAAATTTATAATGCAAAACAATTGTTAAACCGGTTGAGCGTGGTTGAAGAAGGTATCATTGCAGGACGAATAGGTGTATCTGCTATGCACGATGTAACAGAAGGCGGAGTTTTAGGTGCTGTTTGGGAGATATGTGAAAGTGCCGATAAAGGTGTGGAAATTTATTACGATAAAATCCCGGTATTACCTGAGACACATACGATATGTAAGATTTTTGATATAGACTGCTTAAGGCTTATATCAAGTGGATGTATGCTGATAACAGTAGCTGAAAATAAAAAGGATACATTGTTAAAGGCTTTAAATGATGCGGGAATAACCGCCGCAGAGATAGGGGTCATTCACGAAGAAGGGAGATATTTATTTATAGAGGAGAATAAAATTGAAATATTACCGCCTGAAAGTGATGAACTATATAAGTTATACAAATAAAAGTTATTAAAAATGTAAAACAAAAAAATGTAGATAATTGACATTTATTTATTTATTGTATTATACTTATTTAGATACCTTTGAATTGGTAATATAGGACAGAAAGACAAGGTGATTTAATGACAAGAGAGAATGATGCAGCAAATGCTCTGGATTTTGAGCCTGTTTTGAATTATAGAGTATCGGAGGCAATTTACGAGCAAATTCGTAATAAAATAATAAATGGTGAGCTAAAACCCAATGACAGATTGCCGTCAGAGCGTAAGCTGATAGAAATATTCCGCCGCAGCAGACCAACAATCAGAGAAGCTTTACGTATGCTTGAAAGTGCGGGTCTTATTGAAATTATTCCGGGAAGTGGAGGAGCTGTTGTACAGGAGATATCAGCAGCAACTGTTACTCAACCTCTTGGGAACATGATACTTTTAAAACGGATTCGCTTATTGGAGTTATATGAATTCAGAATTATTAATGAGACTGCATATGTTCAATGGACTGCGGAAAGGCGTACCGAAGGCGACATTAAGAAGATGCAGAATATATTAAAACAAATGCATACTCTTAAAGGTGACTGGGAGACATTGCTTAGATATGACAGCGAGTTTCATAAAACTATTGCCGAATGCAGTCGTAATGAAATGGCGAAAATAATATATAATGTCATTACTAAGCCTGTCAGAGATATAATGTATGCTAAAATGGGAGAATTAACTCTTAAACAACAAGAATTTCACAAGAATCAGTTAATGGCTGACCATGATTGTATATTAGACGCCATCATTAATCAAGATGTTGACAAAGTGAAAGAATTAATGATCGATCATTTAAATCATTTCAAACATCTTATAGAGGATGAGTAATTATTTGATGAAATTTCATATTAGAAATTTCATCAAATTAAGAATTAAGAATTAAGAAATAAGGATGCTTTTGCAGTAATTGCAAAAGCATTTTTTATTTATAATGCAATGTTTTATATAATTTTATAGAATTTCTTCAAACGTTACAGCTGCAAATATAGCAGCTTTTTATATTTTCAGTTAAAAAGCTTTTTAAATTTTCTGATAAATATAATTGACAAGGCTACTTTAGGGTGATAATATTTTATCAGAAGTGGTAATACCAGATATATAAGTTGACTATTGATTATAGCATTATAGTAGTATAATTAAACTTATCAAAAACAAAATAATATTTATTAATATTTTTTTAAGGAGGAAGCCATGGAAAATAACAACAGACTATTATCTGGAGTAAAGGTTGTGGAATTATCTACTTTTGTTGCAGCGCCAATTTGTGCCAAAGCATTAGCTGAGTGGGGAGCTGACGTTATAAAAGTAGAATCGCTTGGAGGAGATCCATTAAGGTTCAGAGGCATCGATAGTAAAATGCCTATCGGAGACGACGAGAACCCTAACTTTGATTTGGAAAACTCATACAAGCGTACCGTGGGATTGAATCTTAAATCTCCAAAAGGACGTGAAATCTTTGATAAGCTTATTGCTGATGCGGATGTTTTTGTAACAAATATAAGAACTGCTGCGCTTGTAAAAATGGGCTTATCTTATGAACAATTATCAGAAAAGTATCCGGGGATTATATTTGCACAGATATTAGGATATGGTGAAGAAGGCCCTGACAAAGACAAGCCGGGATATGATTTTACGGGTTATTTTGCAAGAGGCGGTATTCTTGGTACATTATATGAAAAAAATACTTCACCATTAGTCCCTGTACAAGGCTTTGGAGACCATCAATGCGGGATGTATCTTGCCGGAGGAATTTGTGCTGCACTTTATAACAAACTAAGAACAGGTAAAGGTGAAAAGGTTACAGTTGGTTTATATCAGGCTGCTATTTATGCAATGGGTATCATGATCACTTCCGCAAATTATGGAAACAGTTATCCTGTCAGCAGAAAAGAAGTAAGACAGCCTCTTTTAAATACTTATCTCACAAAAGACAACAGATGCCTTATGGTAGCTGTCGCAGAATATGATAAATACTTTACCAAATTTGTAGAAACAATAGGTATCCCTGAAATAGGAAATGATGAAAACTATTGCAAGCTTGCAAATTTGGGAAGCAAAAATGTTGAATTGATTGAGATGATCAGTAAACAAATCGAACAAAAAAATATAGATGAATGGCTGGAAATATTCGCTAACGCAGATCTGCCATGCGAAAAAGCATATTTATGGGAAGAAATCCTTGAAGATGAACAAGCTTGGGCAAACGGATATTTGAGAAAAGTAAAATATCCAAGCGGTAATGAAAGAGCTCTTCCTGCTATGCCGGTCACTTTTAAGAATGCGGGCAGACCGGAACATAAAATTGCGCCATCCATTGGTGAAAATACAGATGAAATTCTTTTGTCACTTGGTTACTCCGAAGATGAAATAAAGGAAATGAAAGAAAATAAAGATATTCAATAGGTTAAGCGGGAGGAAATAGCGTGTATACTTTAGGGATTGATATTGGTTCAACCACATCAAAATGTGTAATATTAGAAGATGGATCAAAAATAATTGCAAAATCATTAGTACAGGCTGGAACAGGAACCGATGGACCTGAGAGAGCATACAACGAGATTTTGGATGCAAGCAAACTGAAAAAAGAGGATATTGCTCATATAGTTGCGACGGGATATGGCAGAGCAATATACACATCAGCAAATGCAGATATGAGCGAACTTAGTTGTCATGCAAAAGGTGTGCACTTTCTTTTTCCTGATGTACGAACTATAATAGATATTGGGGGGCAGGACGCAAAGGTCATTCGATTAAATCAACAAGGAATTATTGACAGCTTTTTAATGAATGACAAGTGTGCAGCCGGGACAGGAAGATTCTTGGATGTAATGGCCAATATATTACAGATAAGTATCAACGAATTAGAAGTATATGCAAGTAAAGCGGACAATCCTGTGAAAATTTCCAGTACTTGTACTGTATTTGCAGAATCAGAGGTTATTTCTCAGCTTGCTAAAGGTGTGACCATAGAGAATGTTGTAGCCGGTATTTGTGAATCTGTGGCAAGCAGAGTTGCAGCTCTTGCAAAGAGAAATAGAGTAGAAGAAAAGGTTTATATGAGCGGTGGCGTTGCTCAAAATGCGGGGGTTCGTAATGCTCTGGCCAAGGAATTGGGAACAGAAATATTATTTTCAGAATATTCCCAATACATGGGGGCATTAGGCGCAGCCATTGCAGCATATGAAAAGTGGAGAAAAGAGACTGGAGGGAAAGATCATGAGTGAAGAAGTAAAAGCGGCACCAAAGAAAGAAGTGGACCCGAATTCAGCAAAAGCCAGATTAGGAAAGATTATAGAAGATCATTATAATAATCTTTGGGTTGCGAAAGAAAAAGGCGAAAAAATAGGGTGGTGTGCAAGTAACTTTCCACAGGAAATCTGGCAGACATTAGGTTTGACGGTTTGCTACCCTGAAAACCAGGCAGCAGCTATTGCAGCGAGAGGTGCAGGAGCTAAATGCTGTGAGACAGCAGAGGCAAATGGATACTCCAACGATATTTGTGCATATGCAAGAATCAGTCTTGCTTACACTGAGCTTAAGGATGTGCCTGAGCAAAATATGCCTCAGCCTGATTATATGCTATGCTGCAATAATATATGCAATCAGATGATTAAATGGTATGAGAACATAGCAAAAAAATTAAACATTCCAATGATTATGATAGATATTCCATTCAATCCGGATTATAAAGTATCTAAAGAACAAATTTCCTATGTTAAAGGGCAGTTCTTGGATGCAATCAAGCAGTTAGAGGAAATAACCGGAAAGAAATGGTCTGATGAAAGATTCAAAGAGGTCATGGAGATTTCAAACCGTACTTCCAGAGCATGGTTAAAAGCAACAAGCTATTGTAAATATGAACCATCTCCTTTAAATGGATTTGATTTACTGAATCATATGGCAGTAGCAGTATGTGCAAGAGGAACGGTGGAAGCGGCAGAAGCCTTTGAAAAATTGGCGGAAGAATATGAAGAAAGTGTAAAGGAAGGAAAAAGCACCTTCCGTGCCGAAGAAAAATATAGGATCATGTTTGAAGGTATTGCCTGCTGGCCGCATTTAAGATTTACGGCTACTGAATTAAAATCAAGAGGTATGAATATGGTAGCTACTATATATGCTGATGCTTTTGGATTTATTTATGATGATTTCGATGGTTTGATTGAAGCATATTGCAGTGTCCCAAATTCAATAAATTTAGAAAAATCCAGAGATAAACGCGTTCAAATCGTAAAGAATAATGGTGCAAAAGGATTATTAGTTCATACTAATCGTTCATGCAAGTTATGGAGCGGATTTATGTATGAAATGAGCCGTCAAATAGGAGAAGTCTGCGACATTCCTGTTACATCTTTTGACGGAGACCAGGCGGATCCCAGAAACTTTTCAGAAGCACAATATGCTACAAGAGTACAAGGCTTGATGGAAGTAATGGAAGCCAGAAAAGGAGGGAAATAGTCATGGCAACAGTTCAGCAATTATTAGAAAAATTTCATGAAGTGGCTTCTTCGCCTCAAAAGCAAAAGGAATATTATTTAAAAGAAGGTAAAAAGGTTGTTGCATGTGTACCTATTTATACTCCTGAAGAAATAATCCATTCTATGGGTATGATACCTATGGGAACTTGGGGAGCTGATGTGGAAGTAAAAGAAGCAAAGAGATATTTTCCGGCATTTATTTGCAGTATCATGCAAAGTGTTTTAGAATTAGGAATAAATGGTAAATATAAAGGTGTATCTGCCATCGTGATTCCATACCTATGCGATTCATTGATGGGATTGGGTGAAAACTGGAAAATGGCTGTGCCGGATATTCCTTTTATTCCGATGCAATATCCTCAAAACAGAAAACCTGAGTACGGAATAGAATTTACAAAGCAAGCATACCTTCGGGTGATTCGTGATTTGGAAAACATTACAGGTGCAAAATTTTCCGAGGATAATCTAAAGAAAAGCTGTGATATATACAACGCACATAATAAAGCTATGAGAGAAATCAGTTCGATTCTGGCTAATCATCCTGAGATATCTGCAGTAAACAGGAAGGATATTTTTAAGAGCGCATATTTCATGGAAAAGGAAGAGCATACCCGTCTTGTCAATGAGCTTATTGCTTTATTAAAAGCACAGCCAAAACAGGATAACAACAAAATCAAAATTGTTACCAGCGGTATCCTTGCCGATAGTGAAAATTTATTAAAAATAATCGATGACAATAACATGCAAATAGTCGCAGATGATGTAGCTCATGAATCGAGGCAATATCGTGTGGATGTGCCTGTAGACGGAGCACCGCTTGATAATCTTGCCAAGAAATTTTCAGCTATGGACCATTGCTCTGTACTTTATGATGTGGATAAAAAACGTGCCGATTATATTGTAAATTTAGCAAAACAATATAATGCTAAGGGTGTCATAGTAATTTTAACTAAATTCTGTGATCCCGAAGAATACGATTATCCAATATTAAAGGGAGCTTTTGATAAAGCAAACCTGCCATCTACTCTTATAGAGGTAGACAGACAGATGGTCAATTATGAGCAGGCAAAAACAAATATCCAAACCTTTAGAGAAGTATTAGAATATTAATGACTACATTTTTTTCCTAACGATTTCCTAAGACCTATTATTAATTGGGTTTTAAGATATATTTTTAAAGAAGGAGGGTAGAGTAGAAAAATCTTTATTCAACTTTTAAAACGTATAACAGACAAAAAAATTTAAATTAAGTGGTTTAATAGGGAGGAAATATTAATGAAAATCAATAAGAGGAAAATGATAAGCTTATTAAGCGTGTTACTAGTTTTAGTAATGGTTTTTGCGGTAGGTTGTGGCGGAAGTAAAGCGCCTGCTCAAAATGGCAACGCAAATGCAGATGATGATAAAGTATATAAATTTACCGGCGGAATTCAGCCTCCGGCTACACATCCAACTGCTGTATCAATGCAAAAATTTGCTGACTTAGTAAAAGAAAAGACGAACGGAAAAGTTCTGCTGACTGTACTTCCTGACGCACAGCTTGGAGGAGAAAGAGAACTATTAGAAGGAGTACAATTGGGTACTGTTGACTTTTCTAATATTACTACTACTATAGTAGCGAATGCTGTACCTCAATATCTTGTTTTTGACCTACCATTCTTATTTGCTAACGATCAAGCAGTATATTCATATTTTGACAGTAAAGACGGAAGAGATTTATTGAAAAATTGTGAAGCTAAGAATATGAAAGGTCTTGGCTATCTGAATAATGGATTCAGAGTAACATCAAGTAATATTCCAATCAAAAAAGCAGATGATGTAAAAGGATTATCTATAAGAACACAGGAAAATCAACTGCATATGGCTACATGGAAAGCACTGGGAGCACAACCAACACCTCTTGCAATGCAAGATTTGTATACAGCTTTACAACAAGGTGTAGTAGGAGCTCAGGAAAATCCGTTCAGTGTTATAGCATCTTTCGGTTTGTATGAAATACAAGATTATATTTCTGAAACTAACCATATTAACTCTATGACAGTTACAATGTTCAATAAAGCAAAATGGGACAGCATACCTGCAAAATACCAAGACGCTATTATGGAAGCTTGGGCAGAAGTTGAAAAATACGACAGAGGAGCAAAAGAAGAAGCGTTGAAAGCTGATATAGCAAAAATGGAAGCTGCAGGAACAACTGTTATCAGAAGCACTGATATAGACTTAAATAGCTTTAAAGAAAAGGTACAATCTGTTTATACACAATATGAAGGTCAAGTTGGAAAAGATTTATTAGATTCTATTTTAAAGAGATAGTTAAATGTTTAAGGGTAATCCTTAATATTTAGGATTACCCTTTGAAGATTATATACTGCGGAGGTGATAGGACATATGAAAAGTATAGTGTCAGGTTTTAGAAAATTCAGTAATGGCAGTAATAAAGTACTTACAGTGATATCAGATACAGTTATGGCAGCTTTGGTTATTACCGTAGCACTTCAGATATTTGCCCGTTATCTTTTTGGCGTTTATTTTGCATGGACAGAAGAAACATCTAGATATCTAATGTTTTGGGCGGTATTGTTAGGAGCAGCCAAAGCACTTCAGGTAGACGCACATCCGAAAGTAACGTTTATCTCAGAAGGTCTTATTAAAGGAAAAGGAACTCATATATGCAGGATATTAGCTAGTGTTGCATCAGCAATTTTTTATATTATTTTAATCATATACGGATGGAAGTTCAGCATGATGAATTTAAGTCAGCTGTCTTTATCTTTGCGATTCCCAATGACCTTTATATTTATAGCAATGCCAGTGGGCGGATTTTTCTTGTTAGTGAATACAATCGTAGATATCCTAAGGGAATTAGGCAGTTTAGGTGTGCGCTCTTTGAAGGAAGGTGAAGAAGAATGACAGGAATATTATTTGGAAGTTTAGTAATTCTGCTTTTATTGGGAGCTCCTATTGCCATCGCTTTGGGTCTTTCAGCTGTAGTTGTCTATTTCTTTATGGATGCTCCCCTTTTGTTGATTCCTCAAAGAATGTTTGGCGGCCTTGATGCCTTCCCATTGGTAGCAGCGCCCTTCTTCGTCCTTGCCGGAAATATCATGGCAGGTGGCGGGATCTCAAGAAGAATCGTCAACCTTGCTTTAGTTATTGCAGGCAGAATACCGGGAGCATTAAGCGTTGCTTCCATCGTATCGGGTATGTTCTTTGCGGCTATTTCAGGCTCCGGAGCTGCATCAACTGCAGCATTAGGCTCTATTATGATTCCGGAGATGGTCGAGAGAAAATACGATAAAGATTTCTCTTCTGTCGTTCAGGCTATGGCAGGATCACTCGGAATCGTTATACCTCCAAGCGTTCCTCTTATACTCTATGGTATAGGCTGCGGTACTTCCGTAGGAGCTTTGTTTATTGCAGGGATTTTGCCCGGTATCGTATCAGGCTTGGGTTTGATTATAGTAGCTATTATTATTTCAAAGAAAAAAGGCTATATAGATAAACTTGAAAAAATGGCTTTAAAGCAGAAATTAAGAATCATAGTTGAAGCCATTCCGGCCATACTTATGCCGGTAATAATATTAGGAGGTATCTACAGCGGGTTCTTCACACCGACAGAAGCAAGCTGCGTTGCCGTTGTATATGGTTTTATTGTTAGTATTGTTGTTTATAGAGAAATCACTGTTAAAAAATTACGCGAGATTTTAACCAGCAGTGTTATAACTTCAGCAATTGTATTATTTATTATCGGTACTGCTGCAAATTTCGCTTCTATTTTGATAAGAGAAGGTATTCCTACTGCAATGGCAAATTTCATTATGGGGATAACAGATAATCCGTATCTATTCCTTCTGGTTATCAATGTATTCTTGCTGATAATAGGTACGTTTATGGAAACTGCAGCAGCTATTATCATACTGACACCAATCCTGGCGCCAATTGCAGTGCAATTGGGAGTAGATCCGGTGCATTTTGGTGTCATCATGATAATGAACTTAGCTATAGGATTATGTACACCACCTGTTGGAATCAACCTCTATGTAGCATCGAATATAGCTAAAACCAAAATTGATAACATGATGAAATGGCTGTGGCCTTTCTTGGGTGTATCCATTGCAGCGTTACTTTTAGTAACCTATATACCACAAATAAGTTTATTCTTAGTGAAGTTTTTAAA
>JAAYPU010000201.1 GCA_012519645.1 Clostridiales bacterium
AGAGGAGAGTTCAGCAAAATCTTAGTTTATGCGCTGAATCTGCAAAACCAAATTTCTAATGAGACTAAGGAATTTACCGATTTAAAAGGACATTGGGCCAATAAAATAGTTAATGTGGCGGTAAAAAATCAGCTTATAAATGGAATGGGAAATGGCTTATTTGCACCGGAGGCACAGATAACCGGAGCTCAGGTGGCTACGTTGCTTGTGAGAGCACAAGGTCTGGAAAAAGAGGCTCTAGCAATAAAAGGAGATAATTGGTATGACGGATACGTACAGATAGCTAAGGCAAATAATTTGCTCTATAAAGGCTTTGCTCCAAATGCATATGCAACCAGAGCACAATGCGCTGAAGCGATCTACAAATTAATTAATTAATGAAGCATTAATTAATTAATTTGTAGAGTATGGGGTATGGAGTATTGAACAGAGGTTAGAGGTTGGAGGTTAGAGGTTAGTGAAGGTAGGAATTTGACGAAAAGTCAAATTCCCACATTAACTCTAAGTTCTGAGTTTAACAGAGAAGGAGACGGGAAGGATGTTTAATTTATTTGCTAAAAAAAGAGGCATAATTATATATGGAATTTATGTGATTACAGCATTTATTCTGATAAGCATAATGCCTTTTAAAGAAACAAACCGGGTTTGGGCTGACGCTTCAGAACCTGTCAATACTGTTTATGAACTGGCTGTAAAAGCTATTAACAATAACAAGTCGGAATTTGAAAGCGGTACACCTTTGGACACAGGATATTCCAACCTGAATTTAATTGAAGTATTTCTCCTGGAAAAGGCAGGCGTAGATACAGACGCATGGATGTATGGTGGCAAATCGATGAAAGAAAAGGCTGTTGAACTGACGGACAGCTTTGATTCAAGCACGAATGTTAAGCATCTTGCTTACGGATATATAGCCATGAAGGAATTGGGAGAGACAGAAATAGCCAATGATCTTTTGCAATTAATCAAAGACAAGCAGGGGCCTGACGGATCCTTTGAAGGAAGCGGGTATTCCGATATACCGGCATTGGACATATTGGGCAGAGGCGGTGTAATAAACCAGATAAGGACAGGCGGTGCAATAGAATACACCATAAGTCTGCAAAATCCTGACGGGTCATTTTTAGATCCTTCCTTCCCTGATTTTATGTCATCGGCTGAAGCTGTGAGGGCGCTGAAATATTTAAAGGCATATGCAGATGCAGAGGACCGGGTGGAAATACAGGAAGCAATAGATAAAGGGCTGGAATGGCTCAGGGCACAGCAGCAGGATGACGGAAGCTTCATGGCTTCAATGTGGGATGATACTTTGGTAAATTCGGCAGAGGTTATTCTCACGCTGGATTTATTAGGTGAGGATATAAACGGCTGGAAGAAGAATGGTTCAGGGCCTGTAGATTATCTTATGAATAATGCTCTGAATAATGACGGCACCTTTGGAGGTTCGGGAAATATCAAGGACAACACATGGATGCTCGATGCCTGCCTGCTTATAAAAAACGAATTTTATTCTTCATCAGGTTCCGGTAATTCCGACAGCGATGATGAAGAACCACCTATATATATTCCTAATGAAATAACGGTTTCTGTAAAAGTCGTAGGTAAAAACAATGAAACCTTATTTGGCAGAAGTAATGTTACTTTATCATCAAGTGATGTATACGGCAAAACTGCTCTCGGCGCTCTGTATAAAACAGGGCTGAGCATTCAGAACGAGTCTTCCGGCTTTATAATTTCCATCTCCGGTCAAGCCAACTATGGCATGAACGGTTGGATGTATAAAGTGAATGGCATTATAAAAGGGTATGCATCATCAGATTGTGATGTTGCAGATGGGGATTATATCTACTGGTTTTTCAGTACTGACCCCAGTAATATTACTGAACTGGAGAAGCCTGTTAAAAGAGAGGAATCCGTAGATGTCACTGCAGCACGGTCCGAGGATGAAAAAGCATTATCTGATGCAATAATTAATAACGGTGAGGCAGTTATTACCGTAAAAGAAGGCAGAAATGGAGCTGTATACCTTTCAGGTGCCACTTTATTGTCCTTGAATGAAAAAACAATTCATCTGACTATAAAAAATGGTGACACACTCGTAAGCATTGCAAATAATTCTATAGCCAAAGAATTTTTGGAAAAGGCAAAAGGAAACTATAAGGGATCTGTTGAGGTAAAGGTCAATAAATTTACAAAAGAAGCTAAGGAAGAATTTCTTGAAAAAGTAGATGCAGGCATCATGAAAGGATTTGCCGATATAGGCGGAGATATATTTGAGATAGGATCCCGG
>JAAYPU010000202.1 GCA_012519645.1 Clostridiales bacterium
AAGTTCGTCCTTGGTCATGTGTATCACCTTCCTATTTATATTTTTGTTTTGGTTAACTAAATTCTATAGGAAAGTGTGCAACATGACCATACTTTTTTATTGTCAATACATCTTCTTAAGAATACAATTTATGATTTAAGATTTAAGATTCAATGTAGCTTTTGTGTTTTGCAAACACAAAAGCTTCCTTATCTTTCAGTTGGCAGTTTTCAGTTTTCAGTTGATTTTGTGTTTGCAAAACACAAAATCCTCCTTAACTCTTAGTTCCTGGTTTTTAGTTTTTAGTTTAATTGTTTTTATATACAATTGAAAAAATTTGCGTTAAACGCAAATTTTCTCCTTCATTCTTAATTCTTAATTCTTAAATCTTATTTATTTTTGTAGATTACTTTGCCATTTATTATAGTGGTCAATACGCGACTTTCCATATCCAGCGGATGCCTATCCCAAATGACAATATCCGCATCCTTACCAACTTTCAGACTTCCGACCCTATCTTCTATCTCTAATATTTCTGCCGGATAAAGAGTAATAGCTTTTAAAGCCTCTTCCTTATCCATGCCTGCCTTTGCGGCAAGCGCCGCACATAAAGATAAGTATTGAATAGGTATCACACCGTGGTCTGTCATAATTGCAATTTTAATACCTGCCTTATTTAGTATTCCGGGCGTTTCAAAGGTCAGACTGCGAAGCTCAACTTTCGACCTTTCGGAAAGACTGGGTCCTACAATGGCAGGCAGACCTTCCTGTTTGAGATAATCCACAATGAGATGGCCTTCCGTACAATGATCCAAGGTTATCTTTAAATCAAACTCTTTCGCAATTCTTATCGCTGTAAATATATCATCCGCTCTATGGGCATGGGCCTTGAGAGGTATCTCTTTTTTAAAAAGAGGTATCAATGCCTCATGCTGCATATCGAAATCCGGGTGTTTATCTTCATCCTCAGCTTCCTTGTTCTTTAAATATTCTTTAGCTTCCATCAGAGCCTGCCTCAGTAAAGCAGCTGTTGCCATTCGGGTGAGAGGTGCCTTATGCTGTTCTCCGTAAACTTTTTTCGGATTCTCACCAAATGCACATTTAATAGCCGAGGGTGCTTTGACTATCATATCATCGATTCTATTTCCAAAGGTCTTGATGACGGCAAATTGTCCTCCTATTACATTTGAGCTACCCGGCCCGGTAGATATTGTAGTAACACCCGCTTGATATGCATCCTCAAAGGCTCTGTCCATAGGATTAATAGCGTCTATTGCTCTCAGATGAGGTGTCACGGGCTCTGTCATTTCATTGCCGTCCGCACCTTCAAAATCCATACCGTCTTCCCACATTCCCACATGACAATGGGCATCTATAAGCCCCGGCGTTACTATTTTACCTTCTGCATCTATGGTTTCACATGCTATATCGATTTCTTCCGCCATTTCCTTTATCTTTCCATTTTCTATCAACAAACATCCTTTAAACGGATTTGATTCCATGGTCAGAATTGTGGCATTTTTTATTAATAACATAAACTTCCCTCCATTTTTCAACTGAAAACTGATAACTGAAAACTGATAGATAAGGAAGAAATTTGCTGCAACCAAATTTCAACATTCACTAACCGACTAAAAAGATAGTTCAGAAAGATATTTTTCTATATGAAAAATATCAACATTAACTATCAGTTATCAGTTTTCAGTTTTCAGTTTATTCTTGGCAACCGCTGTTCGTACCTGCACTATTGTTGTACTATCGTTCAACTATTGTTGCACTATCGTTTAACTATTGTGTACCTGAGACCTCTATTTTTCAAGTATTTCCAAAATATCTTCTGCTTTTTCAATTATATAATCCGGCTTTTCTAATTCGCACACTTCCTCTGCAAATTCGCTCCATTTCACAACAGCAGATTTAATTCCCGCATTTTTAGCACATTTTATGTCAAATATACTGTCGCCTATCATTATGGTTTCTTCCGGCCTGCTCCCCAGCCTCTCTAATGCCAGCAATACAGGTGCTGGATCCGGTTTATGCTTATCTGTATCATCAGCAGTACCGATATATTGAAAATATTTATCTAAATCATACTTCTTAAGTCCTATTAATGTAGTTTTCCTAAGTCTTGAGGTAACAATGCCAAGTTTACAGCCATTTTCATATAGTGTTTTGATAACTTCACTTATACCCGGAAAAATACCAATAAGCTCTTCAAAACAATCATGATGAAAACTCCTGTAGGTTTTTATGGCTTCCTCAGCCTGACTGCTGAACTCTCTCTCCATAGTAACCTGGAGAGGCTCCCCAAAAGCTTTTATAATATATTCCCTTTCTTTTTCCTTCCCTGTCAAGGTACGGTAGGTATGCTGAAAAGATTCTAAAATTACAAAGCTGGTATCAAGCAAAGTCCCATCCAAATCGAATAATATAGTATTTATTTTCATTTACTGTCACCTCAATTGTTCAGATTTTTCATGCTTAATGATACGCGCTCTCTTTCATAATCAATGTCTATTATTTTTACCTTTACAGTATCACCCACACTGACAGCTTGCATCGGATGCTTAATATAATTTTCACTTATTTGAGAAATATGTACCAAGCCGTCATTTTTTATACCGATATCTACAAATGCTCCAAAATCAACAACATTCCTTACAGTACCGGTCAATTCCATACCAAGCTTCAAATCTTCCAGCTTAAGCACATCGTTTCTGAAAATCACCTCAGGCATCTCCTCTCTTGGATCTCTGCCGGGTTTTATCAATTCCTTTACAATGTCCTCCAGAGTAGGCAAGCCTATATTGAGTTTTTCAGCAATCAGGGATAAGTTTTGCCTGATGCGTTCTTCATTTGTGATTTTTTTAGCACCGGCGTGCATAGCCCCTTTTATTTCTTCCATATCTTGAAGACTCTTCATTTTTTTATCAGAAGAAGGAAGCCCCATTGTAATCGGTTCCGGCTGTGCAAATTCAATAATCTTTTCTTCGATTTTTTTGTTTCCTCCCTGCCTGATGCTTTCATGATCCACACCAAGCAGCTGCATAAGCTGTTCAGCTACCGAATAAGATTCGGGATGAACCGCTGTCGCATCCAAGGCATTTAAACCATCCGCGATCCTCAAAAAGCCTGCACATTGCTCAAAAGCTTTCTCACCTAATTTAGATACCTTCATCAGCTGCTTTCTTTCAGTAAACTTGCCTTTTTCTTCCCGATATTTAACAATATTTTTTGCTATACCTGAATTTATACCTGAAATATACTGCAGCAAAGAAGGAGACGCTGTATTTAAATCGACACCTACTCTATTCACACAATCTTCCACGACGTTTGTCAAGGCACTGTTTAACATAGTCTGGTTTATATCATGCTGATATTGACCTACGCCAATATGCTTTGGGTCTATCTTGACAAGCTCAGCCAAAGGGTCCTGCAATCGTCTCCCGATGGAAAGAGAGCCCCGAGTTGTTACATCTAAATCTGGATATTCTTCTGTCGCTAATTTAGACGCAGAATAAACAGAAGCTCCTGCTTCACTTACAATTGTATAATATACTTTTCTTTCTACTTCTTTTAATGTTTCAGCAATAAATTTTTCGGTCTCCCGGGATGCAGTTCCATTTCCAATGGCAATAACATCAATATTATATTTATTTACCAATTCCTTTGTCACTGTTTTAGACTTTTCTATATCATTTTGAGGCGGATTTGGATAAATAGTCGTAAAGTCTAATAGTTTTCCGGTTTCATCAAGTATGGTGATTTTACAGCCGGTACGATAGCTTGGATCCACTCCCATTACTTTGACATTTCTAACCGGAGGTGTCATTAAAAGATTTTCTGTGTTTTTTGCAAAGACCTTAACGGCTTCTTTCTCAGCGCGCTCAAAAAGTAAACTTCTTATTTCTCTTTCCATGGAAGGTGCTATAAGTCTTTTATAGCTGTCCTCAATGGCTTTTTCCAGGTAGGTCACAAAAATTGACTTAGGATTTGTAATAATATTCTTATTCAGCTTATATAAAATCTGTTCTGAAGGTGCCTGAACCTTTACTTTAAGCTTTTTCTCATTCTCTCCTCTGTTTAAAGCAAGTATCCTGTGGTTCGGTATTTTAGATACTGCCTCCGAATAATTATAATACATTTCATACACTGTTTTTTCTTCACTGTCTGCAGCTTCAGAGACGATAACAGCTTCATTGAGATAAATGGTCCTTATTTCATCTCTGAATTCCGGGTTATCGGATATCTGCTCAGCAATTATATCCAAAGCGCCGAATATAGCATCTTCAATTGTATGTACTTCTTTTTCCTCATTTACATAGACGGCAGCCAGTTCTTCTATGCTTCCTTCAGTGATTTCCTGGGCAATCAATATATAAGCCAAGGGTTCCAGACCTCTTTCTTTAGCTTTGGTTGCCCTAGTGCTCTTTTTCTGTTTGTAAGGACGATACAGATCTTCCACTCTTTGAAGAACATCTGCCGATATAATTTCTTCTTTCAGTTCTTCTGTAAGCTTTCCCTGTTCTTCTATAAGACGAATAACTTCCTGTTTTCTTTCTTCAAGATTTCTCAAGTAAAGCAACCGCTCATGGAGGTCTCTGAGTGTCACATCCGAAAGTCCTCCCGTCATCTCCTTACGATATCTTGCTATAAAAGGAATAGTATTACAGTCATCTATAAGCTGTACCGTATTTTCTACCTGAGAAATTTTAATATGAAATTCCTTTGCCAGTTTTTGTATAATCATTTAATTCCTCCCGAAATGTGTTTCACTCAGTAAAAATGTAAATATGCGCTTGCGCAGTATAAGTATATATAAATTGAGGTAATAGATAAGAACTAACAGATAACAGTTTCGGAACCCTTTGCTTCGCAAAGCTATATATTTAAATCTTTGATTTTATTTTAGTAAAATCTTCCTAAACTATTATTTATTATCTGTTATCATTTATCTCCCAGCAGTTTAAATCCCTATCCCTAACCACTAACCACTAACCACTGATCACTAAAATAATAAATGGATAATTAGGAGACTGTGTAGAATCTTTAATTATCCATTTACACGCTTAAGTTTTATTACTTATCAGTAAGGATTTTTTCAACCTCCTGCTTCATTTCGTACTTTTCGATTACCGTATCATGCAATATTTCCTTTTTATCTAAATCCCTCAATCCTTTTGGAATACTAACACCGGTAATTTCATGAAGCTTTTCCACCAGCTCAAAATCAGAGCCTTTTTGTGAGGGTGCAATAGCGGATATAACACTATTGGTAAATTTATATGGACTTGCCGTAGAAGCAATAATAGTAGGAGTATCATCATTTGTTTCAGCTTTATATTCCAAATAAACATGATAACCTACTGCCGTATGCGTATCCATAAGGTAAT
>JAAYPU010000203.1 GCA_012519645.1 Clostridiales bacterium
CTATGGGACATATCAAACGTAGTGAACTAAAAAATTCAGAGGTCCTCATTCCAAACAAATCAGACTATTATCGTATTGGTTCTTTACTTCAACCAATTTATGATTTAATAATTGCTAATCGAATAGAGAACAAGCAACTTTCAGAAATAAGAGATTTATTACTTCCAAAATTAATTACTGGAGAGATTGATTTGTCTAAAGTTTAATATTAGGCTGCTAAATTCTCATTTATCGAAGGTAGATCTTTAAAAAATATTTGAAAATTAGGGATATATGTAAAGAAAGTACTTATTTGGGAATAGTAAGTAGTATATAGTTAAACAAGTTATAGATTGGATACAAGTTTCTAGGGGGAGTGATGTTTTGTGAGTTATGCAGAAAGCAATTATGAGGAAGCTATTCTAGAATTTTTTGAGAATTTGGGATATAACCGCATTCTAGGTTACGATGTTGAACGAGATTATTATAATCCACTATATATGGATGAATTAGAAGTAGCATTACATCAGGTAAATCCTACTTTGCCTGTTATTGCAATCAATGAAGCAATTGAAAAACTTCAACATTTTGAGAGTGGTTCATTATTACAAAAAAATAAAGTATTCATGGATTATCTACAGAATGGAATAACTGTTTCATATTTTTATGACGGAGAGCAAAAGAATTCTATTGTCTATTTGGTGGATTATGAAAATATTGAAAATAATATATTTACAGTTGCCAATCAATGGAGGATAGAAGATAAAGTTCCTCATCGTCCTGATGTAATTGTATTTTTAAACGGATTACCTATCGTAGTCTTTGAACTGAAGAGTCCATCGCGTGAAGAAACAGATGCTTCAGATGCTTATTTACAACTAAAGACATATCAGAGAAATATCCCAGTATTATTTAACTACAATGCTTTTAATGTGATGAGTGATATGGCCATTTCAAAAGCAGGAACGATTACTGCTGGAGAAGATCGTTACATGGAATGGAAAACAAAAGATGGTAGCTATGAAAATACACAGTTTGCTCAATTTGATACCTTTATTGAAGGAATTTTTGAAAAGAATCGTTTCTTGGATATTTTGAAAAATTTTATCTGTTTTTCTGAAGATACAAAAATTTTAGCTGCTTATCACCAATATTTTGCTGTACGAAAGGCTATTGAATCAACTTTAAAAGCATCAAAGGGAGATGGCCGAGGAGGAGTCTTCTGGCATACACAAGGGAGTGGAAAATCACTTTCAATGGTTTTCTATGCACATCTTTTACAGAAAGTAATGGATTCACCAACCATTGTAGTGATTACCGACCGAAATGATTTAGATGACCAGTTGTTTAGTCAATTCTCTAAGTGCTCTGATTTTCTACGTCAAAAACCTATTCAGGCAACGAGTCGAGAAAATTTAAAAGAGCTTTTAGCTGGTCGGGTGGCCAATGGGATTATATTTACTACGATGCAAAAGTTTGAATTATTAGATGAACCATTATCTGAGCGAAGAAACATTGTGGTAATGGCTGATGAAGCGCATCGTGGACAATATGGTTTGGAAGAAAAAGTTGGCACAGATGGTAAAATTCACGTTGGTACAGCCAGAATTATTCGTGATCAATTACCGAATGCAACATATATTGGATTTACGGGTACGCCGATATCAAATAAGGATAAGTCAACAACTGAAGTGTTTGGAAATTATATCGATATTTATGATATGACGCAGGCTGTTGAAGATGGTGCCACTCGTCCTGTTTATTATGAAAGCCGAGTAATACATCTTAAATTAGATGAAGACATTTTGAAATTGATTGATCAAGAGTATGAGATACTAGCTGAACAAGCAGAAGAGTATGCGATTGAAAAAAGTAAGAAGGAACTTGGTAAACTCGATTCAATACTAGGATCAGATACGACACTCAATGCATTAGTAGATGATATTATTGATCATTACGAAAATAATCGTGCTCATGAGCTTACGGGTAAGGCAATGATTGTGGCCTATTCGCGACCAATTGCAATGAAGATTTATCAAATTATGCTTAAAAAACGTCCAAATTGGAATGATAAAATTGGTATTGTAATGACTTCTGGAAACAACGATCCAGAAGAGTGGCATGATATTATAGGAAATAAACGCCACAAAGAAGAAATGGCAAGACGTTTCAAAGACAATAAGGACCCATTTAAAATTGCAATAGTGGTTGATATGTGGTTGACAGGATTTGATGTACCTAGTCTTGCTACAATGTATGTTTTCAAACCAATGAAAGGTCATAATTTAATGCAGGCAATTGCACGTGTAAATCGTGTGTATAAAGATAAAGAAGGTGGGCTTGTAGTTGATTATGTTGGAATTGCTGGTGCATTGAAACAAGCGATGAATGACTATACCAAACGTGATAAAGGTAATTTTGGTGATACAGATATTGCAAAAACAGCTTATCCAAAATTTGTTGAAAAGTTGGAAGTTTGTCGTGATATGTTTTATGGATTTGATTATTCTTCATTTATGGATGAGTCTGCAACTGACTTAGTTCGCGCGAAAACAATTAGTGGTGGTGTTAACTTTATTACTGGGGTGAAGGAAGAAAAGCACAAAGAAACTTTTATCAAAGAGGCATTATTACTACGTCAGGCCTTACAGCTTTGTCGTTCGTTACTTTCATCAGAAGAAAGATTTGAAGCAGCCTATTTTGAAGCAGTGCGTACTTTGCTTACCAGAGTGACTGTTAGTTCAAAGCAATTATCCTTGAAAGAAATTAATACTCGCATTAATGAATTATTGAAAGCAAGTATCAAGAGCGAAGGGGTAATAAATTTATTTTCAGATGTGGATACAGGATTCTCACTGTTTGATCCTAAATTCCTAGATGAAATTGCAAAAATGAAAGAGAAAAACTTAGCGGTTGAACTACTGAAAAAATTGATTTCAGAACAAGTTTCTCTTTATAAGCGGACAAATCTAGTCAAATCTGAAAAATTTTCTGAACGTCTAACTCGCGCTATGAAGTCTTATTTAAATGGAATGCTTACAAATGAAGAAGTAATTCAAGAATTGATGAAGATGGCAAAGGAAATGTCTTCAGCTAATGAAGAATCAAACTCATTAGGATTGACTGATGAGGAATTAGCATTTTATGATGCACTAACAAAACCAGCAGCAATAAAAGATTTCTATGAAAATGACCAGCTAGTTGCTTTGACTCATGAATTGACGGATATGCTGAGAAAGAGCAGAACTATCGATTGGCAAAGGAAAGAATCTGCACGAGCGCGTATGAGAATAATGGTTAAAAAATTGCTTAGAAAATATAAATATCCGCCGGAGGAAGTAGCTGAGGCAATGGATACGGTTATGCGTCAGTGTGAGCTATGGACTGATTCAGGTGTAGTCTATTTTGATCAATTTCGTAATCAGAAGAATGATGTGCTTATGGTTGCTGAAGATAGAGATGATTATTAATAAACCACAGAATGAGAGATATAGAATTTCATATCGGTTATCAAAAATATAGAGTATTCAATTAAATGTACCGATTATTTTGCTATATATCAAGATTAAACGGTATGGTAAATCGTTTACAAACATTTGCCGATATCGTATAATTAAGTCAGAGATATTGTGAAATACTATAGGTCTTGTTTGAGAATGATGTAGATAATATCGTTGAGAAGGTAGTTCGATAGATGTAATTCAATATGGTTGCTTGTTTGAAAATGATGTAAATAATATTGTTCTGAAGATAATGCAATGGATGTGAATTAATATGGTTCTGTTTGAGAATGATGTAATGAATATAGCAGGCTTTTACAACTATTGTTAAACACTTCTTTCTGTGGAAACGGCACCTTAGATTTCTAGGGTGCCGTTTTCGTAATCATTTTTGAATCCTGTGTAAACTTCTAGGAGATAATCTGTGTTTTCATTCCAATTTTCTTCGTAGCTAATCACATTTAAATA
>JAAYPU010000204.1 GCA_012519645.1 Clostridiales bacterium
AAATAATGAACGCAGGATTAGATCCCCACTACGTGGATCATGGATGCAATCCCTTCTATATAGACGGAAACGGCGTACCCTGGACGGCGGCTTATATACAGACAAAAGGCGATATCATCGTTGACCTCTATGAAGACATGGCCGCTGAGCAGAAAGCCCGCGCTGTATACGAACACTTGATCCAGCTGTCCGATGACCCCTGTGTCAAGGACGTATTGAAATTCTTAAGAGAAAGAGAAATCGTGCATTTCCAGAGATTTGGTGAGACTCTGCGCATAGCTCAGGAATGGAAGGAAAGCAAGAAACTATTCTAAGATAAAACATGAGAGGAATTATTCCTCTCATGTTTTATATATAAATAAAGCCCCTTTTAAAACACTTCGTAAAAGTCTACCCAGCTCTTAGTTCTTAGTTATCAAAAATATTTCCAGGACATAATATATTGTGCGGGTCAAATACTCTTTTAATACCCTTCATAATTTCTATTTCTCTGTCCGAGTACTGAAGTCCCATATACTTTTTCTTTATCTTTCCTGTTCCATGCTCAGCAGTAACAGTTCCGCCGTATTTCATAGCAGTCTGAAGCATTTCCAACTTTATCTCTTCAAAGTAAGGCGGTTTTTCACCATTTACTCGCAGGATCATGTTATGGATATTCCCATCCCCCACATGCCCGCAAATAGGCGTAATAGTATTATATTTCTTAGCGATTTCTGTTAAATCATCAATAATATCCGGTATCAATGAAGGTGCTACAGCTATATCCAATGTTTCAACCAGCTCATCACAAAATGCAGGATATACTTTGCTTCTGAATTCCAATATTGCGCGCTGCTCCTTGCTGCTTTCGGCAATAACACATTCCAATGCATTATAGCTTTCACATGCTTCTGCTATCCTCTCGCTCTTACCGAACAATTCATCCTCTGACTCTCCGTCTAAAATAAAGATCAAAAAAGCATTGCCATCTTGTAAAGGCCATTTCAGACCCGTATGCTCACTTATTTTTTCTATATTTATTTTATCAAGATATTCTGCCGCCAATGGTGTAATGCCTTGCTGCAAAATCCTAGGAACTACAGAAGCAGCATCCTTATTGTTATCAAATGAAGCAATCAGAGTCATAGTATTGCTCATTTTACTGTAGAGCTTAAAAATAACCTTTGTTACTATCCCCAGAGTCCCTTCACTGCCAATCATCAGATGCATAAGGTCATAGCCCATATTGTTTTTCAGAAGCTTGCCTCCCATTTGAACAATTTCACCTGTAGGCAATACCACTTCAAGACCTTTTACATGATTCCGCACGATACCGTGCTTAACTGCACGGACTCCCCCCGCGTTTTCAACCACCAGACCGCCGATCTGGGCACCGTCATCACCTGAATGTACTGGCAGAAAAAGTGATTCATGCTTGTCTATTTTTTCGATCAAAGCTGCCAATGTAACTCCGCAGTCTACCGTTACCATTAAATTTTCCTCATCTATTTCTATGGTATTGTTTAATCGTTCAAGTGAAATTATAATACTTGGCGTTAATGGTATTGCCGCACCGCTTAATCCCGTGCCTCCGCCTCTGGGTACAACAGAAATTGATTTTTCGTTTGCATATTTTATGATTTCTGATATTTCCAGAGCGTTTTGAGGTTTAACGACAATACAGTCCTCATTTGCCTTAGGTCTTATGGTTGGTTCTGTCTCATCATATAAATAACCTGCCATCTGTGACAAGTCACTTAAAACCCAATCTTCTCCCGCTATTTCTTTCATCTTATTAATAACTTCAATATTCATCGCACTGCTCCTTTATAACTAATTCTGATTGATTTCTTTTAATCTTTTTATCAGCATGGGCACTATTTCATATATATCTCCTACTATCCCATAATCCGCAATATTAAAAATAGGCGCCGACGGGTCCGTATTGATTGCGATAATGGTATCCGCATCTTTCATCCCCGCTATGTGCTGTGCCGCTCCGGATATTGCACATGCAAAATACAGCTTTGGCTTGACCCTATTCCCGCTGTATCCTATCTGGTGCTCTCTTGAAATAAAACCGTTTTCCACTACGGCTCGGGAGGCGCCAACCGTCCCCTTCAATAATCCGGCTAATTCATAAATCATTTTGATATCTTCGGAATTTTTTATGCCTGCACCTACAGATACTACTACATCCGAATCTGAAATATCCGTTTCTTTCCGGCTGAGTTCTTTTATAAATTCAAACGTTCTGTCCATAGGACGTATACTATTGAAACTTACTATTTCACCTGTTCTATTAAAATCCGGCTTTGATTCTTGGAATTCTTTATATCTTACCGTTGCCATCTGAGGCATTTTGTCAGATACTATATGCGCCAGGATATTTTCACTGAACGCTGGTCGTATTTGTATCAGTTTTCCGTCATCATCGATCCTTAAATCCGTACAATCTGCAGTCAGTCCTGTTTCAAGGGCGGCAGCCACCCTGGGTGCAATGGACCTGCCTAAAGATGTTGCGCCTATAAGACATATCTCTGGTTTTATCGTTTTTATCAGATTGACCAGGTTTTCCGAATAAGCCAGCTCATCAGGCATATTAAAAATTTCATCATCTTCTACATAGTAAACAGCATCCGCACCTCTATAAATAAGCTCCTTCGCATCTATTCCGCCGGGTCCAAGAAGCGCGCAATATACCCCTACTCCAAGCTGTTCAGCCAATTTTCTGCCTTCTGACAGAAGTTCAAACACAACCTTATGGATCGTTTTATCTTTCTGCTCTGCAAAAATTAATATTCCGCTGTATTTCTCAGTCATTGCTATACCTCTAATATCTTTCTGCACTTAAATACTTCAATAAGATTATCCACAGCATGCGAATAATCTTCCCGCCACATTTTACCTTCACGGTGAGCAGTTTTTGGTATTACGATCTTCTTTACTTTCGTAGGGGAACCTTTGAATCCAAGCTGACTTTCTTCTAAATGTTCCTCAAGGTCATCATAACCCCAAACAGTAACTTCTGCTTTTCTAGCAAGCATTTTGTTTTTAAAAGAAGGCAGCCTTGGAATATTAATGTCTTTTGTGACAGTTATCAATGCAGGAAGCTTTACTTTTTTCAAGTAAATACCTTCCCATATATTAGAAGTGACAGTTAAAGAATTGCAATCGAATTCATTAAGCTTTTCTACAAAGCTTATGTGAGGAATTTTTAATATCTGAGCGATTTCAGCTCCTACCTGCCCGGTATCTCCGTCCACAGACTGCATACCGGCTATGATCAAATCAAAATTTCCAATCTTTTTAATACCGGCACAAATTGTTACCGATGTCGCCTTAACATCAGAACCGCCAAATTTTTTATCGTTCAGTAATATACCCTTGTGAGCACCTCTTGCTATAGCATCCCTAATGGATTGTTCGGCAGAATGTGGTCCCATACTAAGAACGATTATTTCCGAATTAGTTTTTTCACCGATCTGTAATGCAGTTTCCAGCGCATTTAAATCAAAAGGATTTATTTCCGTACCCGCTGATTTTCTGTCTATTACACCTTTTTCCGTGTCAAATTTAACACGTTCCATATCCGGTACTTGTTTTACCAATACAATAACACGCATTTTATTTACCCTTCCTACACAACTACATAACTACACTGATAAATAATCTATCAACAAACTCCAATTATTTTAGCATAAAATTATTTATTTGTAAACAATATAACCTGATTATATAAAGGTAATATGGAGATTTAATTATGAAATTCTCGCAATTATGTATTATAATGAACTGCACAGGCAATATTAAAATGGCTAAAAAAATATTAAAATTTTTATTGACAAATCTTTCTAAATATATATAATTAAATTGTAATCATTACAACTTAGAATTCATTACAATATATATTAGGAAGTGATGATATGAACTCCTCAATTAAAGATTTATTAGATGAATTAAAAAATAAAAATATTAGGCTTTCGCATCAAAGGCTGAAGGTTTTAGAATACCTTATTCTAAATCACTGCCATCCTACTGCAGATCAAATATATAATGCTCTGCATAAGGATGTCCCTACTTTATCTAAAACAACTGTTTACAACACGCTTAATGCATTAGTCAAAGCTAATATCGTCCGACCTTTAAATATAGAAAATGCAGAAACAAGATATGATATTAATACTTTTGATCACGGACATTTTAAATGCGAATCCTGCGGCGATGTCGTTGATTTTTCTATCAACTTAGATGCGCTCAAGGCAAATGATTTAAATAATTATGAAATCACTGATAAAAACGTATATTTTAAAGGCATTTGTCCAAAATGCCTGCAGATATAACATACTCAATGTATATTAATAATTAATTATATGGAGGTAAAAGAAATGGAAAAACAAAAAACACTTGAAAATTTAATGGAGGCATTTGCCGGAGAATCTCAAGCAAACAGGAAGTACACAGCATATGCTAAAAAGGCAGAAGCAGAAGGAAAAACCAATGCTGCAAAGCTCTTCAGAGCAGCTTCTGATGCTGAAACACTGCACGCACTTAAACACTTTGAAGTTGCCGGAAAAATCAGCGATACTGCCGCTAATCTTGCAGATGCAGTTGAAGGCGAAACCCATGAATATAAAGAAATGTATCCCGATTTCATAAAATCTGCCGCAGAAGAAGGCAACAAAGCTGCCGTTATGTCATTTACCTTTGCAATGAAGGCAGAAGAAGTACATGCAAGGCTTTATAAAGAAGCTTTGGAAAACCTCGATAATACTGAAGAAGTATTTTATTACCTATGCCCGGTATGCGGTAATATTGAAAAAGCTGTTCCGGATAAATGCAGCATCTGCGGTGTTCCGGGCGCAAAATTCATAAAATACTAAGATGCCCTTTAGGCTTCTAAATAGCAAACAACCGAAAAGACTTCGTTTCGGTTGTTTTTTTAACTGTATTATTGCATGCTTGATGCTACTTCGTAAATAGATTCCTTTTCATTCTTCGTGAGAATTTTTTGAGTTATAAAGGCAATCAATAAAATACCCGGAATATTGACTATAAATCTGGTTATCATGAAATCCCACCCCATAGAGGATGCTTCAAACAGAAGCAAAGGTATCTTTGTAGTGGACCATGCACCAATAAAAATCAAGACATTTGAAAGCTTGCTTCCTTTTTTTAATAATAATCCTGCAATAGGAAAAGCCACATATAGCGGTCCTGCCGCAGCTGAACCAAGAAAAAAAGCAATTATTATACCTGCTGCTCCGGATTTCTCGCCTAAAAACCTTATCATAGTTTCTCTCGGAACCCATACATCCAGTAACCCAAGCAATATAAATATCGGGGGAATAACAGACAACATATATAGCACATTGTCCATAGTTATATTCAAAGATTTCTGACCTATCTGGGGACTGAATATATACACGAGTGCATTTATAACAATCAAAATGATAAATATCCTGTATTTTCTTATTAACTGCTTCATCCAAACACCACCCCTATCACGACTGCCACAATAAATGAGAAAACAAATGCCATACCGTTTCTTAATACTGTCGCCCTTTTCCCAAAATATTTAATTTCCACCGGCATTGTAACAATCCCAACCATCATAAGTGTCGATATAAAAACTGCCATTTGCATAATTCCAGCACCGCTTTGCAATAAAGCAGCCGCTAAAGGAAAAGCAACAAAACCCGGTATCAATGTTATTGCACCGATAACTGCTGTTACAACCATTCCCATCCAACCGGATTTATGTCCGATCAATCCTGAAATAGTCTCAGGATCCAATACGGCAAGCAAAAGCCCAATAATGATCAATATAGAAAGGAATTGCGGAAGTATATTTTCAAATGACTTCCAAGCTTTCTTCAAAGCCATCTTAGTTTTTGTCCTATCTTTTAAAAAGGATACTAACAACAGCACTGCTGCTATAATGTATATTATTACATTGAACACAGATTATCCCTCCGTATAATTATTTAAATGGAGAATTGATGAGTTATTTGTTTCTTCTGCAGCAGGCATGGTCTTTTTCACATCTTTTACCTATAGGTTCTGTATTTGAAAGCTCTGTAATCCGGTTTGCAATATTCTTCAAAAGCTCCCTATCTACAAAATAATGTGTGAAATAGCCTCGCTTCTCTCCTTTCACAATCCCAGCCATACGAAGAACTTTAAGGTGTTGTGAAACTGCCGATTCAGTAATATCCATTTTTTTTGCCAGTGCGCCCACACAATAATCCCGAGTCAAAAGCAAATTAATGATATTAAGACGTGTTTCATCCGATAATGATTTTAAAACATCTAACAATTCTGACATCAAGTCACCTCTTTAATTAAGTATATACTTAATTATATTATATATATTATATTTAATAAAGTAAACACTTAAATAACTATAGAGAAAATAGAGAAAATTATTCCTGATGAGCAATATAGTTAAACGATAGTTGAACGATGGTTGAACAATAGTTAAACAATTGTTGTTCTTAAAATTTTGAATTAAGATTTATGATTGAATGTTAGAATTTGACTTCAGTCAAATTCTTTCATTAACTATTACCTATTTTTTATCTATTTCTTCGGACGCCTGACTCCGGACCAATCACCTGAGACCAGAGGCCTTAGACCTTAGACCATATAAAAAACCCTTGATTTATTACCTAAATCAAGGGTTTTTTATTATATATCTTTATACTATGCCTTGAACGTTCATAGCTTCTACAACTTTTTCAAAGCCAGCAATATTTGCGCCTGCAACATAATCGCCTTCCATGCCATATCTCTGTGCGGCTTCATTCATATTATGGAAAATATTCACCATAATATCATGAAGCTTTTGGTCTACTTCTACGAATGTCCAACAGGTTCTGCCGCTGTTTTGTGACATCTCTAATGCTGAAGTAGCAACACCACCTGCATTAGCAGCCTTACCTGGTGCAAATAACACCTTATTTGCTTGGAGATATTTTGTAGCTTCCAATGTCGTCGGCATATTCGCACCTTCAGCAACAGCAATGCATCCATTTCCAACCAATAGTTTTGCATCTTCAAGAGTTAATTCATTTTGAGTTGCACAAGGAAGTGCGATATCACATTTTACAGACCAGACTCCTCTGCCTTCATGATAAACAGAATTCGGTCTATAGTTCTTATATTCAGTAAGTCTTGCCCGTTTAACTTCTTTGATTTCTTTAATTGCTTTTAAATCAATTCCATCCGGATCATATATCCATCCGCATGAATCAGATACAGTAACAACCTTTGCTCCCATTTCATGAGCTTTTTCGACAGCATAAATAGCAACATTTCCTGAGCCGGATACTGCTACGATTTTTCCTTCTATATCATGGCCATTATACTTCAGCATCTCTTTTGTGAGATATAACAATCCATAACCGGTAGCTTCCGTTCTAACTAGAGAACCTCCGCAGGATAAGTGCTTGCCGGTCAATACGCCTTCATACTTGCCAGTCAGCCTTTTGTATTGCCCATACATAAAGCCTATTTCTCTGCCGCCTGTTCCGATATCTCCTGCCGGTACATCAGTGTCGGCACCTATATGTCTGTAAAGCTCAGTCATAAAGCTTTGGCAGAAAGCCATTACTTCTCGATCTGATTTTCCTTTAGGGTCAAAGTCTGAACCGCCTTTTCCGCCGCCAATTGGCAGACCTGTCAGCGAATTCTTAAATATCTGTTCAAAACCTAAAAATTTAATGATCCCCAGATTTACAGAAGGGTGAAGTCTTAGTCCCCCTTTGTATGGTCCTATGGCAGAATTAAATTGAACTCTGTAACCGGTATTAACCTGCACTTGTCCGTTATCATCCACCCAAGGAACTCTGAACATGATTTGTCTTTCCGGTTCAGTCAATCTTTCCAGTATGGCATCTCTTCTATACTTTTCTTCGTTAGCCTCTATAACGGGCCTCAAAGAATTAAGTACTTCATCAACAGCCTGTAAGAATTCAGGTTGACTTGAATGCTTTTTCTGAATTAGCTCCAGAACATCATCAACATATGACATTTGGTTTTTCCTCCTTATAATAATGTATATATAGTTTCTAAAAAAATCTAAGCAAGGTAAAAAAAGTTAAAAAGAATTAACATTATTCCTGCTAAACTATTTATAGATTATATCACTTTTCTTATAATTGACAATAACTTTTTTAATAGTTTTTCGTCTGAAAACGTTTACTTTTCAACGATATGAGCTTGTTCCTCCTTAGTATTCTTCAAGATATATCATGAAAACGTTTACTTCAATACAAATTTGACTCAAGCCAAATTTCATCAGTGTATGGAGTAAATGTTAACTAAAAACTAAAAACTAAGAACTAATTCAGGTCTCTGGTCTCTGGTCTCTGGTCTCTGGTGTCAGGGGTTGAACTGAAAACTGAAAGATAATGTAGAAATTTTGCCTTAAGGCAAAATTTCTTCCTTAAATCATAAATCATAAATCATAAATCTTAAATCTTAAATAGATTCCCTATTTCCTAAATAGATTGCCACGCTGTGCTCGCAAAGACATTATGGTTAATTTTCAATTATCAATTATTGAAATTTGCCGAATCAAAGGATATTCCTCTTATTTTACCCTCATTTGTATTCCAATTAAGTATTTCTATAAGGGGTCTGTCTTTAATATCCCTTGTATGCTGACATACATAAATATAAGGCAATCCATCTTGATATTTCACTGAAGAAACATAGCATGAATGATACCACTTATTTTTGCTTGCCGGCCAAAATTGCAGAATATGCCCCGGTTTTACATGAAAAAAATTAAAATCCTTCTGCTTCCCTTCTCCGTATACCCTTCCTCTTGGTCCTATGTCCTTCGGCGCAGTCACATAGTTGAAAAAGTTGATTACGTTTTCCCATGGCGGTGTTCCGCCACCGCCCGGAGCAGTACCGTACCATGAGCTATTTAAGCTGCCAGTGTATACCATTCTGTTTTTCTCAGCCACATTTTTTTTAGATGCCTCAATGTTACTATTTACATACCCGCCATAGGCCGCCCAAACACATTGAGACATAAAATTAGTACAGTCATTGTCCGAGACATAATAAAACAGCCTTTCCTTTTCTGGAACTTCATTATAACGCGCATATTTTCGTGCATAGATGATGCCGTTATTATAGTCATATCCGTATGTTCCTGCCGTGATTATGTTTTCTTTTTCATTTTGTCTCATTTCATTTTGATTTAAATTAAATAATTTAATACGATCTATTTCTTCATCCAAAGAATCAAAAGCTTTATTTAAGCATACACTTCTTAAATCAATATTCGCATCCTTCCTGTTTTCCATCTCTTGAAAATACAGGCTGCTTTTCTCGTTTGCCATTAAATATGCATCATTATTAGAATCCATATAGCTTATCTTCCATTGCCCGTTTATTCTCTTTATCTCTATATAGTATTCTATATCGCTCACTTCTGTAATGATGTCATCCGGCATATTAGCATATGAATAACACCCGTTTTCAATAAGTACCAACGATGCATGATTCCTTTTAGAATTAACCTCTGCTACTTCAAGACTTATGTGATATTCCTTTAAAGACAAATTAAAAGCTCTGAAAAGCTTTTTCCTGTTATTGATCAGTCTTTGAGGTATCACAGTATTATAGCTTAATAAAAAAAGCCTTGATGTATCTATGTTGACACCTCTTTGAAGAGTTTTATAAAACGCGTCAAAATACTGCTCAATCGGAACCAAAAAATGTGGTTTCCCTTTCATACTATCCCTCTCTTTGCCTATTCTATATAACCAGTCTATGCATATAGCTGCAAATATAAAACTCTGTTTTCCTAAGAAAACAGAGCGGATAGTACAAAGAACTCTCTATTTTTTTCCAACATAAGGAAGATTGATATTGTTCTTTACTGCTACCATTCGGATAAAAAAAATGACTAAAACCGATATGTAAATTGAAGCGTCTGGATGCACGATCTCCTGCAGGAAATAATACAGTCCTGCTCCAATCAAAGAAGCAACAGCATATATTTCTTTTTTCAGAACAAGAGGCGTACGGTTCACTAAAACATCTCTGACAAGTCCTCCTCCTACACCTGAAATAACGCCTACGAAAATTGATAAAAAAGCATTATCTCCAAACCCTCTCATGATACAAACGTTAACACCTACAATCGTAAAAATACCCAGCCCTATAGCATCTAAAATTAGATAAAGATAAGAATATATATGGGAACCCATTATCCGGTCGAGATATCTGTATGTCAGCATAACAGCTAATGCCGTTATTACCGATACGATAGTATAAACTGGATAAACAAACATAACAGGCGGTATATTACCAATAAGGATATCTCTGAACATTCCTCCTCCGACGGCAGTAGTAACAGACAATACAATTATCCCGAATAAATCCAATTTTCTGTCTATAGCGACTAACGCTCCCGAAAAGGCAAAGCTGATGATACCTACAATTTCAAATACAAATATAATACTCACCGTTTTCTCCTTTTTTCTTTGCATTTTATATATTATATCATACCCGAATTATTATTGGACAAACGGATAATCGTGTATGGTGTATGGTGGATTTCTACTGCCAACTGAAAGTAATGTTGAAGTTTTGATGATGGCAAAATTTCTTCATTAACTCTTAGTTCTTAGTTTTTAGTTCTTAAATAAAAAAAGGCTGGCGATTGCCAACCTTTTTTTATTTAGGTTTGCTTATAAACATCTGGCAAAACATTTTTCCGTATCTGCCGCCGTTTTTTATCCCTATTCCGATATGCGTATAATCTGTGCCTAATATGTTTGCACGGTGCCCGGGTGAATTCATCAATGAATCATGTGCATTCTGTACGCTTTGGTTCCCTGCGATATTTTCACCTGCTTTAACATAGCTGATGCCAAAATCCTTCATCATATCAAAAGGACTGCCATAGGTAGGTGAATTATGACTAAAATAATTGTTATCTATCATGTCCTGAGACTTGACCCTCGCGACATTGGTCAATTTCATATCTACCTTTAGTGCCGGCAGATTATTCTGAGCTCTTGCCTGATTCACAAGCTCTATCATTTGCTGCTCTTCAGCTGTAAGTCCGGGAGCATTTGTATTTTCATCAGGTATTGTCGGTGTCCCACCCTGCGGATTTGTTTGTAAATTATTATTATTTTTAGGTGTTGTCTGCAAAGGTCCTGTTTGAGGCTGGGGAACATTTTCCGTAGAAGGTGCAGGCTTTTCTTCATCTACGACTATAGGAGTGCACTGTTTTTCGGGCACAAAGCCTATTCTGTTATCAGGCAGCTTTACAGCAAAATAATCCTCCACTTTGCTGATTACATCAAGCTGACTATTTTTGCTCAAGGACTGAAGCACATTCGTTCCAGGTGAACAGCCCTCTAAAACATTTGCCTGATCAGCGATTATTTTAATATTTTTTATATCTCCAAGCTTTGAAATAGAAGATGACACGCCGCCTACCGCTTCCTGCTGGCATCCTGCTATTGTCATGATTAAAAGCATTGCAATTAATAGCAAAGATAATTTTTTCATAATATCCCTCCAATTTATTTTTTATCTTTAGTATGATAAAAAAACAGTAATATTATGTGTTCAAGAGATAAATCAATACTTCACACAATTAAATTTTTAAAATAAAAAAACAGCATGAATAATAATCATATTGTAAAAAGGCGTTTTTTTTATACATATTTAAAGTAAGCTTTTGCATGAGTTGCAAAAGCTACCTTCATTCTTAATTCATAATTCATAATTCTTAATTTATAGATGATACTCTTACTTAATAAATGACAACGTGTTTTTTACCTGCTTCCATGAAAAAACTCCGTTTAATAAAAGTGAAATAAAAAACGCTAATATGCCTATTAGCCCTGAAAATATCATATTATAAGTAAATCCAAAGGTCATTAATATAGTATTGGTCAGTTTGACAACGACCAGCATGCAAAAAAATGGGATAATAGGTCTTAATAATACTTTAGTATAGTCTAATTGAACAGTATTTTGTTTTTTCAATATTCTAACATTGCGTATAGATATAAAGATGCCGCTAAGGACAAATCCGATAATATATCCGTATATGCCTATTTCCGCAATAGGTATGAACAGATAAATACAAGCAATATTTATCAATATGTCAAACATAACATTAGTAAGTACTTTTTTCTGCAGTCCCAGCCCATTCAGTATGGCGAATTGCGTTACGTGAAGATAATGGGGAGAACAGCCTAAACCGGTCCAAAATAACAATTTGCCGGCTTCAGGGCATTTGTAAATGACATCACACAATTCCGTCGGAAACGAAATGCAAAGCACTGTTGCTAATAATCCCATTGACCATGCAATGGTTAAAGAATCATTACATTTCTTATTAAGCGCCAATACGTTTTTAGAAACATAAGAATGTGTTATTGCCGGAACAAGTGTTATGGTCAAGGAAAAAACAATAATGCCGGGATATGAAATAAGAGGCATAACCATTCCTGTTACCTCGCCATAGAGAGAGAGAGCTGTTGTACCATATCCGGCTGCTCTTAATTGAGCAGGAACCATGATCGCGCTGATCATATCCATAATGGTGGCTAACGCTCCTCCTAAAGAAAGGGGTACAGCAAGACTTATTATCTTTTTAATTATGCTCAAAGTATCTTCCTTAGATTTTTCCTTTAATGCTGATGATTTTTTATTTGGATATTTGATTAATAATAATAAAGTACTTATAAATTCTCCGGCTGTTATTGCCAGCATAGCACCGGCACAGGTAAAAGCAATTCCATGTGGCAGCATCAGATTTGTAATAAAAATGAGTCCGCCAAGACGGACTACCTTTTCTGCCATATCTACTGCGGCAGGATATTTTATTTTTTGCATTCCAAAATAATAACCTCTAAGAATAGCTGATAAAGATATGAAAAAAACCGAAGGTATGCATATAATCACCGAAGGAATCGTACGTTCATCCTTAAGAAGGACCGAACCAATATATTCTGCATTAAACAGCATAATAATACTTAAGAATATGCTCCACAAACCTATGATAAAAAAACTTACTCTTATTGTTTTGATAATAGCAGGCAGATTTAGTTTAACTTTATATTCAGCAATAATCTTAGATAAAGCTGTTGTGATCCCACCTGAAACCAAGGTTATCAGAAGCATATATAAAGGAAACACCAGCTGAAATACACCCATACCCTCTGCGCCCACGCTTCTTGAAAAATATATTCTGAAAAAGAAAGCCAACGATCCCGTAATAAGATTTGTGACAGCAAGAATAAGAGCACCTTGAATATATGTTAGATCCTTCATGCAGCAGTCTTCCTCCTCAATTCATTTCTATAATCATATTGAAATAAGAAGGAAATTATTATCACTTTAGCTATGACTGTTATTTAATTTTTTATAAAAAAAAATCTTCCTTTTACAGGAAGATAATTATGCTACAAATTTCCTCAACCGACTTCTTTAATGATATTTTCTAAATCTGTTTTATCAAACAGATATCCCTTTAAACAAAAATGGCAAATCAATTCAGCCTGTCCGTCCTCTTCAATAATTCTTTCTAATTCTTGTTTTCCGATGCTGATCAAAGCCTTTTCCATTCTTTCTCTGGAGCAATCGCATTCATAGCTTATTTCTTTTTCTTCCACAATTATCATCTCAAAGCCTTCAAATATAACATTCAGGACAGCATGAATATCATTGTATTGAGTTATTAAATCCGTCATAGAAGGCGCAGCCATGATTCTCTCTTCAAGCTTTGGTATGACTTCCGTATCCGCATCCGGCAAAAGCTGAACAATGCAGCCGCCGGCAGCCATTATGGATAAATCTCTGTCAACGAGAACACCTGTCATGACAGAAGAAGGCTGCTGCTCCGAATACGCAAAATAGGCCGCAAAGTCTTCCGCTATTTCTCCGGAGACAAGTTGAGATTGCCCTATATAAGGTTCTTTTAATCCTAAGTCTTTTATAATCGTAAGAGTCCCTTGATTCCCAACGGCTCCTCCGATGTCAAGCTTTCCTTTTTCGTTTAGAGGCAAATCCACCTTTGGATTTTCTATGTAACCCTTTACCCTGCCTGTCGAATCAGCCACAGAAAGAATTTGTCCTGCAGGTCCGCCGCCTTTTATTATGGCAGTTATTTTATCATCCTTCCCTTTTAGCATCAATCCCATTAGTGCTGTCACAATAATTGTCCTGCCGAGAGCCGCCGAAGCGGTAGGTGTCGTATTGTGGATCCCTCTCATTTTCTCAACCATATTCGTTGCATCTGTCAGGTACACTCTGAAATTCTTTGCCTTGTCCATCGATATAATTACTTTATTCATTTAGCAAACCCCTATACCATGTTATTATTTTTCTTTATTTCTTTTTTGCTTTTTTCTGGCTGTCATTATGCCGCCGATTTTTCCTGTCTCCTTTGCGGTCAATCCGCCCCATCCCGTTTTTGTCACTTTGTCTATAAGCCCTAATTCCTGAGCAATTTCATATTTTAACAAATCGTTTTCCGTTAAGTCTTTCTTTTTTTTCATACTCATACTCCTTTTTATATTGATTAAACTATTTTGAGGAATATGATGAAAATTTATTCTGCTTTATTGATATTTATAATAAAATGATTAAAGTGTTTATTATCCAATAAGCAGCTACTACTATCAAAACCGGGATCCAAGGCGCGAAACCGGTCTCGGATAAAAACAGGCCTTCCATATCCGTTGGTTCATCATTACTGTACCGGCTTATTTTATTCATTAAAATCGTAATAATCTGTATACAGATAAATGCTATGATACCCAGGAGTAAAACACCCCCGATAATCTCACGTAATTCTACATTCGTCTCAACAACTTGCTGAGATATATAAGTTTGAGAAACAAAGCCCAGGGTCAGGGCAATCAGATTATTCGTCATATGCCCGATGATCCCGGCAAAAATACTCCCTGTACGATAAACCAAATACCCGAAAACCAAGCCTAATATCACAGGCCCCACTAGATTTTGAAAATTAAAATGAAATACTCCAAAAAGAACCGCGGACAGAATAATCTGATTTTTCTTCCCAAGAATCCTGTATTCAGACATAATGATCCCTCTGAAAAAAAGCTCCTCGCAAATACCTGCCGAAATTACAACAACGGGAATATAGAGAAGATATTCTCTGAGATCTTTAGGAATAATGGCCTGTGCCATTTCAAAATCTATAAATATATCCATAAATAACAGAAAAGTCATATTAACAAATATTATAGTCGGGTATAACAGAACTGTAATGAGGAAGGATAAAATTCCATCCTTAAATCCTATGGGTTTTAAATGGATATCCTCTTTGGTTCTTCTAAATACTTTAATGTAGATACATACCGGTACAAAAATAAGAACCCATTCGGTAATCAATAGACCTCTGACTATTGATTTTTCCTGAACCATGGTTCCTATCACCAATAATAAAGCTGCGGAAATCATGTAAAAAAAATTGCTGAAAAATAGTTGTTTATTTATTTTATTCATAACAACAATCCTTACAGTTCATTCAATAAATTTGCATATATTTGTACTGCATGGATTAATATATCTTCGTCAAAGTTAAATTTAGCACTGTGTAAGGGATAAATAAAACCTTTTTCTTCATTATATGAACCCATAAAAAAGAACAACCCGGGTATTTCTTTTTGGAAAAAAGAAAAATCTTCTGAGATCATATACTGATTTGACTTGATATAATCCTTTCCTGCTGCTTTTTCAAGTGCCTTGACTAAGCTTTTATCATTATCTACTACCATGTACATATGATTAAATTCAATATTTATTGAACTTTCATAAGCATTTTGTATTCCATCTGCAATTTCCAAAATACGATTAACAAGCTTGTCATAAACTTCGTCGCTGAAGGCACGTATTGTACCTGTTAATTCGACCTTATCCGCAATTACGTTAGGAGCATCGCCTCCGGCAATTTTCCCTATAGTCAAAACTGCGCCGTCCATAGGACTGATATTTCTGCTTATAATAGTCTGAAAAGCCATTATGAGACTGGCAGCGGCAATAATAGCATCTGCGCCTTTGTTAGGTATGGCACCGTGTGCTTTAGTCCCTTTAACAGTTATATATAATTCTCCGTTTCTGGCCATAAGTGCTCCTGCTCTTGAGGCAACATTGCCTTGCAGAAATTCCGGGAAAATATGCATTCCAATTATACGGTCGATTTTATACTTTTGAATAATTCCTTCATCGATCATAGCCATTGCTCCGCCCGGTCCTTCTTCTGCAGGCTGAAATATAAAAACCAAATTATCCTTTATTTTATGGCGATTTTCTGCCGCATATTTAGCAAAGCCCAGAAGTGCAGCAACATGCCCGTCATGCCCACAGGCATGCATCATGCCTTTTTGAACAGACTTATAATCGATATCATTTTCCTCTTCTACAGGAAGACCATCCATATCAGCTCGAAATGCAGTTGTTTTTTCTCCGATGCTTCCCTTTAAAACACCGACAATACCGGTCTTTGATACTATGTCGATATGCTCTATTCCATATTCTTTCAACTTGTCCTGCACAAGCTTAGATGTTGAATATTCTTCGAATCCTTTCTCAGGATTTTGATGAATTTTTCTTCTGATATTTATTATTTCATCCTTTAGCATGGCAATATCATTCTGTATAAAAACCATCTCCTCACCTCAATATTTTTACTGCTAAGACCAGAGACCTGAGATTCGATACCTAAGATCTTTATTGAATTATATCATAGGATAGTATCGAATAATAGTATTTTATCGTTGACAGTCACACTTCCCTATGTTACTATACCATATAAACAAATGAGCGTGTGATAAAGAGGTTGCGGTAAATAATGAGTACCACAAGCATGAAAAAGGGGATTCTTCGATTGTGTGAAAGGTATTACCGCCGAAGTGGTATTTTACCCCCCATAAAATGCTGCTGGGGCTATGTAGAAAATGCATAGCACTGTCATTGATAAGTCTGCAATTATCAATGAGGCGCTTTCACAGGCAGCAGATTTACTAAGGTTTAATGCCGTGAGTTTTTCTGCTCACGGTTTTAATTTTTTAATATATTATTAATATGATAAAATAAAAAATAATATTATAATAATATCTATAAATACATTAGGAGGAAAAAAAATGATAAAGCCAAATATAGCTATAGTCGGTGCAACAGGAATGGTTGGACGCACTTTTTTAAAGGTACTTGAAGAAAGAGATTTTCCTTTTGAAAATTTATATCTTATGGCCTCTTCAAAATCCGCAGGTCAGGTTATTAAATTCAAAGGAAAAGATTACGTTATTGAAGAGCTCACGGAAAGCTCTTTTGATAAAGATATTGATATCGCTTTATTTTCAGCGGGTGCATCAACAAGTAAGACTTTTGCGCCTATTGCTGCTTCAAAAGGTGTTGTTGTTATTGATAACAGCAGCGCTTGGAGAATGGATAACGAGGTTCCTTTAATTGTTCCCGAAGTAAATCCACAGGATATTAATTGGCATAAAGGAATAATCGCTAATCCGAACTGCTCAACTATTCAAGCTGTAGTAGTACTAAAACCGCTCCATGACAGATATAAAATCAAGAGAATCGTATATTCTACTTACCAAGCAGTGTCAGGCTCAGGCGTCAAAGGTGTCCGTGATTTGGAAGAAGGACTTAAAGGTAATGATTTAATGAATGCTTATCCGCATCCAATCGCAGGAAATTGTATTCCTCACATTGACGTTTTTCTGGAAAGCGGATATACAAAAGAAGAAATAAAAATGAT
>JAAYPU010000017.1 GCA_012519645.1 Clostridiales bacterium
GCAGCTTTTATAATTGAGCAGCTGTTGAAGGATAGTTGCACGATAGTTGAACGATAGTTGAACGATAGTTGAGCAATAGTGGAACAATAGTTTAGCGATAGTTTAGCGCGATAGTTGAACGGTAGTCAGGAAGTTTATGGTTTTCCAAATGAAAGATAAAAGATAATAGATAACAAATAACAGATAATGAAAGAATTTGATTTCATCAAATTCTAACCGCCGTAGTTTGAGGGAATTTTAATTATGAAATTTCCTCATAGCCTTGCTTGATTTGTTTATGTATTTGCAGTAGAATATCAATATAATACAGAGAATTCGAAATTTTTACATCGCAGTAGATGTATATAGGAGTGATTGACATAGCAAGTTTAAAGGATATAGCTCGGGAAGCAAGGGTTTCTGTGACCACGGTATCATTAGTTTTAAATGGCAGGGCAGAGGAGCTCAGGATCAAGGAAGAAACACAAAAAAAAGTAATGGATGCTGTTAAAAAATTATCTTACAGGCCAAATTTGGCAGCACGGAAATTAAGAGAAGAAAATCCCCAGAGAGCACCTGTTATCATATTATTTTGGAATGCAAATTCAAGCGGACTAATCATTGAGAGACAATTAAGAGGAATCCAGGAGTTTTTGGATTATAAAAAAGATGAATTCGACCTGGTTATCCATCCATATAAGAATGATGAGCTATACAAATCCGAATATATATTTAAGAGTAATTCCATGTATGACGGAGTGCTTGTTACTGGAGGATCTGAAGCAGACCATAACTTTATTCATTCAATTGAAATAAAGATACCGATTGTAATTTTGGGAAGAGAATCGGACAGATATTGCTTTTTTACATCGGATGAATATAATGCGGGATTTCAGGTAGCAGAATTATTCCATAACAGAGGACATAAGAGTGCAGGACTGGTAGTAGCGGATATTAAAGGGATATATGGGGATGACAGGAGAAACGGTTTCCTTCAGGGCTGCAAGAAATACGGTATTTCATTAGAGCCGGAAAATATAATAACATGTAAATATGCAATTCAAAAAGGCGTTAATGCAGTTGAGAATATTATTAATAACGGCAAAATGCCGACGGCCATATTTTTTACACCTGAAATACTTGCTATAAGTGGATTGAAAATATTCCATGATCATGGTATTTCCATACCATCCGATGTTGAAATAGTCAGTTATGGGGATACGGCCATGGCGAATTATACGATACCTACATTAACGGCAATACGTTCACCGATGGAGGAAATGACGAGGGACGGAGTGGAATTGCTTATGGATATTATACATAAACGTGTGGATGTGCCTATTCATAGGTATTATGAAACAAGTTTGGTGGTCAGAGAAAGCTGCGGCGGTTTTATAAGATAAGTGAGTAAATATAATAAAAAACATCTCATAATAATGTGAGATGTTTTTATTCAATCAATAGTTTATTAAAAAAAATAATTAAAGGGAGATAAGTATATGACAGGTGTAACTGGTTTATTAGTTTAGCTACTTTAATATTGATGCTTATAACTTCCTCTAATCCTATTGTGCCAACATCAAAATCGCTCATACACGTCTCCTTTCATATAAAATATAATATAATTAGATACGGAAACTTATGCCAATTTTGATTATACAGTATTTTTTCGTGTCTGTCTATAATATTTGCACAAACAACAAAATAAAAATTTGTGCAATGTGCATAAAATATTTTATTACAATAGGTTATAAATTTAATCTCAATATGGGCCTTATAGCTATCTTCTTCGCATACATATTGGGTGCCTTCGGTTTAGGTAATACCCCGGCAGAAATTATAAATTTATGGCCTGTAAGTTTATTCCTGATGCTGTTTTCTGTAACTTTATTCTATGCTTTTGCATCATCAAATGGTACTTTAGAGAAGCTTGCTAAGAAGGTAGTATATGCTTCAAGAAAAGCACCTTGGTCTATTCCGATCGTTATATTTGTATTAGGTATGTTTATGTCCGGGATCGGTGCAGGTGACAGTGCGTTGGTCGCATTAGTACCGATTGCTATTACTATAGCAAGAGTAACCAATATGAGCTATTATTTAGCAGTTATTTCTGCAATGTCAGGTATTAATATCGGTGCTTTTTCACCTATCGCTACAATAGGGATTTTCTGCAGATCATTGGTAGAACAAGTTGGGAAATATGGCGAACCGATATCTAATGCTATCGGAGACAGAATGCTGTTACAATCCTTTGCAATGTTTACCATTGCCTTCGTAGCAGCCTATATAATCTTCAAAGGTTATAAGATTACCGCTCCTGATTTAGAAGTGACGGAACCTTTTGATAAAAAACAAAAACAAACATTAGTACTTGTTGCACTTTTTGTTGGTATTATGTTAATAATTCCTGTATTGGCTACAATTACCAAAGCAGCTTTCTTCATATATCTGAAAGGAAAAATACATCTCGTATTTACAGCATTCTTCCTGTCAGCTGTAGCGGTTATATTAAAACTTGCTGATGAAAAACAAGCATTTTCAAAGGTACCTCTTACAGCAATTACAACTATTTCAGGTATGAGTATGCTGGTAGGAATAATCGTTCAAACCGGTGCTATAGATATTATGACAAACTTTGTCAGCAATAATCTTAACAGCGGGTTAACAGTTCAAGTGATGATGGGTATATTTGGAGGATTGATGAGCCTCTTTGTAGCGGGTTACATTGTTAACAGTGCTTTCTTCCCGCTCATTCCTGGTCTTGCAGCAGCATTTACCATGGATCCGGGTTCGTTATATTCTGCAGTTGCTATTGGAGCGATCGCAACAGCGGTATCTCCTTTCTCTCAAATCGGAGGATTTGCAGTTGCCAGTATTGAAGATGATGTTGTTCGCAAAAAGGTATTTGGTTCATTATTGATATGGCCTTTCATTAACTTGGTAGTATATGTAATATTAATGGTATTAGGTTTATAGAAACCATTAACTATATCCATCAAATCCATCAAATCCGTCAAATTGCAGTCAATTACTTGACTGCAATTTTTTTGTGCTATATATCAAATTATAGGGATGAGAATTGTAAGGGCTGGCGATAGTGCCAGCCTCTTGATTCAGCAGATTTTTTCGCATCAGAAACATTTAAATATTGGGATTTTTCGCAAGGTCAAACGATAACATCCATGTTTCTAAATCTATCAAGATTTCTTATTTTGAAGCTATTTCTTTTTTGTATATTTTATTGACATAGGAAAAATAATATAATATAATTAAGTAAAAGATTTAACGTTTTAGCAAAATGCTAAAACGTTAAACTAAAGAAGTTCTGCAATTGACTATAAGGACCACAATTGACTTGCCTGGACTGGACAATTCTATTTCACTTCAATTATTTAATAAAAATTTATTCTTAAAATAATGCAAGGGGGAATTTATATTATGACCAAACCTGCTTTAGATGGTATCAGAGTCGTTGACCTAACTCAATTTGAGTCAGGTACTGTATGTACAATGACATTGGCATGGCTCGGTGCTGAGGTTATAAAAGTAGAAAGACCTAAATTTGGAGAGCTTGGAAGATATTCTATTGAAGAACCTAACACAGATACACATGGATTTATTCTTTTAAATGCAAATAAGAAATCTGTTACTCTTAACCTTAAAGATCCTGATGGAAAAGAAATTTTAATGAAAATGATTCAAAAAGCCGATGTACTTGTTGAAAATATGGGACCAGGGTCCATTGACCGCCTTGGATTTGATTATGAAACAGTAAACAAATTAAATCCAAGAATTGTATATGCTTCAATTAAAGGCTTTGGAATGGACGGCCCATGGGCTGATTTTCCGGCTTTTGCCCCTATTGCACAAGCAGCAGGCGGTGCTACAAGCATTACCGGTCCTGAAGACGGACCGCCTACACAACCCGGACCAAATATAGCTGACAGCGGTGCCGGTTACATGACAGCTTTAGGTATTCTTGCTGCCCTTTATCAAAGAGAGCAGACAGGTAAAGGCCAGCGTGTAGAAGTAGCAATGCAGGATACTGTTATTGCTTTCTGCAGAGCATCATGGGAGCAACAGCTTAGAAATAATGAAGCAGCTCCAAGAGTAGGAAACGGTATGCCTCTTGAACCTGTAGGACCGGCCGGAATGTATCCATGTAAACCATTCGGCAAAAATGATTATGTTCATATATATACTTCACGTCACCCAGGAAGCAAGCAATGGGAAATTCTTGCAAAGGCTATTGGAAGACCTGATCTTCTTGAAGATGAAAGATTTAGTACACCTCGTTCAAGATATATCCACCGTGAAGAAGTCGATGCCGCAATCAGCGGATGGACACGCACAAAAACAAAGGTTGAAGCTATGGAAGAGCTTTGTAAATTAGGTATTCCTGCCGGAGCAGCTATGGATACTATGGATATCACTAATGATCCATATTTAAGAAAACGCGGCATTATAACAGAGGTAGAACATCCTAAACGCGGAAAGCTTTTTATACCCGGATTCCCGGTTAGACTGTCAGAATCCAATGTGCCTATAAAAGTAGCTCCGGAATTAGGTAATGCCAATGTAGAAGTTTATAAAGAACTTTTAGGTATCACTGATGAAGAATATAACCAGTTATTAGAAAAAGGTGTTATCTAATAAATTTAGAAAAAAGAAATAAAGAGTAAATTCGTTGGGTAAACTGAAATACCCTGTATATTTTAGGTAAAAAGCAGAATACTGATATTCCTGCCCCTCCATCAGAACTGCTCATTTACTTTTCCTTAGGGATGCCTGGTTTTTCCGGCATCCCTATAGGGAACTATCCAAACAGGTAGTTATACCTTCTGCTATGTTTACTTTCCCACACAGTTTTGATCTATTTTTCAAATAAACTATTATTTAGTATGGATGTTGTAGGCGGATGGCGGATGGTCCTGCTAAGCATAATCATATGCAACTGAAAAAAGGATGACCGTTATATAATAAGTTTGGAGGCGATTGAATGAACCATAGTCAAGGGAAGGCTTATGAAGAATTGGCTAAAATTTATAATGAGAAAGAGACTGCGGTAAAAAGATGGGAATCAAATAATCAAAAAATAATTGGCTGTATCGGATATGATGTGCCAATAGAAATTCTCATGGCTGCAGGCTATTTCCCGGTACAGATAACAGGGGATTCAAAGATAAAGACACCTGTGGCTGATAAATATCTTGAGATAGCTTTTGATGCTTCCGTTAGAGCACAGTTTGAGAAAATAGTAAGCGGCAAATATAGTTATCTGGATAGAATTGTAATATCAAATTCATCGGATGTTCTTATCAGATTATATTATTATATGCGACAAATGAGAAGGGTGGAAGAGGAGCTTCTTCCGATTCCATTATACTTCTTTGATATTAAATTTTCACAATTCAGGTCAAGTACACTGTATAATCGTGAACGTGTACAAGAATTTATTGAAGCAGTTCAATGCTGGACAGGGAAAGCAATATTACCTGACGCAATGGAGAATGCTTTTAATGTTTGCAATGAAAACAGAAAATTATTAAAACAAATGCAGGAATTAAGAATAGCAGATGAACCGAAGGTTACAGGTACAGAAGCTTTGACCGTAATAGGTGCTTCTTTGTATATGCCAAAAGAAGAGCATAACAAGCTGATGAAAAAATTCCTGGATGAAGCGCAGTCAGCACAGACTGTAAAAGGAACACGCATTTATGTTTCCGGTACAGCACATGAAGATACCGGTTTTTATGAATTGCTGGAAGGCTGCGGCGTTCATATAGTAGGTGAGGATCATGATTTAGGAAGCAGATTATTTATGGGTCCTGAAGTATCCCCTGCATATCCGGTTGAATCTGTTACAGATTTTTATCAAACACGTTTTCCAAGCATAAAAAAATCTCATGTAAGAGAAAGAGTGGCTGCCGTTGTTGAGCAGGTTAAGAATACCGGAGCAAAAGGTGCGATATACTTTATCAGAAAATCTGATGATGCTGCTTCATGGGATTATCCAAGCTTGAGAAAAGGACTTGAAGCAATAAATGTGCCCGTACTTTTATTAGACAAACAAAATTACAATTTGGATAATAAAGAAGAATTGCAAAATAAAATAAGTGAATTTATTACATCCATTAGTAATCAGCCAGGGAGGGAATAAAATGAGTGAAGAAAAAGCAATAAAACCTACTGAGAACAAAAATGCTGCCAGCGTAAAACGCATGCAGTCAGCGGCTGATGCAAGTCAATATCAAAGAGAATGGTTTAAAGATGTTCATAAACGCGTTTCCGAAGGGGAACCTTTTGATTTTGTAAATGCGGATGTGCCGATGGAAATCTTACGTGCAATGGATATTCCTTTCCTTGTAAACCAATGGTGGGCTTCTCTGTGCTCTGCTAAGCAAATGTCAGGTGACTTATTTGGTCTTATGAAAGAAGAAGGTTATCCTGACGATATTTGTAATTATTGTTCTATGGGATTGGCTGCGGCATTAGATCCGAATCATGCAGAAGCAGCATGGGGAGGAATGCCAAAACCGACTATAGCTATTGCAAGATATGCATGTGACTCCATCAATAAGCTTTTTGAGCTTTATGCTCAAGAATATGGTATACCATTTTATCCTATAGAAAACACAGTTCCAATCAATACTCCGGATAATTGGTGGAAAGAAGTACATTATAATTGGAACGAATTTTTTGAAAAGCATAGATTAGATTTCATGGTGGAAGAGTTAAAAGGACTTATTCGTTTCCTGGAACAAACCACCGGAAAAATGTTCAGTGAAACTAAGCTGAGAGAGGTCATGGATCTTATCAATCAGCAAGAGGAATATTATCAAAAAGCACGTGATCTTATTGCAAAGACAAAGCCTGCACCTGTAGGAATCACAGATACAGTACCCAGTGTTATGATACCTCAATGGCAGCGTGGTACAAAGTGGGCTGTGGAAAGCGCAAAGAAATTTTATGAAGAGGTCAAGGATGCTGTTGATAAAGGTATTGCTGTTTGTCCCAATGAACGCGCACGTTTGATGTGGATAGGAAGGGGCCTTTGGTTTAACTTAGGCTTCTATCAATACTTTGAAAAGAAATATGATGCTGCTTTTATTTGGTCCATGTACTTAGGTATAGCTGCTGACGGCTATCTGAGATATGGAGATGATCCTCTTCGAGCATTGGCAAGCAGATTCTGCGGTATGGAAGAATTTTTGCACATGCCTCCATGGAATACGGATTGGTTCATTAAAGCTGCTAGAGAAAATGATATAGATGGTGTTGTATACCTTGTTCCTGATAATTGTACAAATGCGGTAGAAGGATCTTACTTTATAGTTAAGGCATTAGAGGATGCAGGTATCCCTGTACTAATGCTTCGTGCAGATCCGGTAAATGCTAAAAAATGGAATCCTAAAACAATGACTGAGGCAGTTGAAGACTTCCTTGAAAATAGACTGGGTATAGAACCCAATCCTGATGAAGAAGAATAGCTTATTTTCGAAAGGGGACTTTTTATGGCGAAACTGATTACTGCTAAGGAAGCTGCAGAGCTTATCCGGGACAATTCTACTCTTGCATCCAGTTCTTCAGGTCTTGCAGGCTGGGCAGAAGAAATTGCACTTGAAATTGAAAAAAGATATGCAGAAACAGGTCATCCTAAGAATATAACACTTTACCAAGCTTGCGGCACAGGTGACTGGAAGGAAAGAGGTGCAAGCAGGCTTGCCCATGAAGGACTTGTTACTAAACTGGTAACTTCACATGTGGGATCATCTCCTCGCTTGCAAAAGCTTGTAGAGGAAAATAAGGTTGAATTTCATATGTTTCCTCAAGGTGTTCTCTTACATTTGGCAAGGGCAATGGCCAGCAAAAAGTCGGGATACTTTACTAAGGTCGGATTAGGAACATTTGTTGATCCACGTTTAGGCGGCGGTAAAATTACTCCCTGCACAAAAGATGAGCGCGTTCAACTTATTGAAATAAATAATGAAGAATATTTGTTTTATAGAAGCGTTCCTGTGGATGTAGCTCTTATTTGCGGCAGTGTAGGAGACGAAAACGGTAACCTTACCACCCATAAGCAGGCGATGCAATTAGAAGCCCTTCATCTTGCAATGGCTGTTAAAAACAGAGGCGGCATTGTCATCGCACAGGTGGAAAACTATGTAAAAGCCAATACTCTCCATCCTCAGCAGGTAATAATCCCTGGGATATTAGTGGATTATATTGTAGTTGCAAGGCCGGAGAACCACATGCAGACGCATGAAACGCAATTCAGCCCTGTATTTGCCGGAGATATAAAAATACCGTTGCGGAGCATAGACCCTATGCCTCTTGATGAAAGAAAGATCATTGCACGACGTGCTGCTATGGAATTAAAGCTTAATTCTATAATCAATCTGGGTATCGGTATGCCGGATGGCGTAGCCAAGGTTGCTGCCGAAGAAGGCATTATTGATTATCTGAAATTAACTACAGAAATAGGTTCGATCGGAGGCATGCCTGCCGGCGGCCTGAATTTTGGGGCTGCTTATAATGCTGAAGCTATAATCGAACACCCAAATATGTTTGACTTTTATGACGGGGGCGGTTTGGATGCAGCCTTTTTAGGATATGCTCAGATCGACGCAGACGGTAATGTAAATGTAAGTAAATTTGGCCCTAAGGTCGTAGGATGCGGCGGATTTATAAATATATCCCAGAATACAAATGAATTGATATTCTGCGGAGCATTTACCAGCGGGGCTGAGACAAAAATAGAAGATGGTAAACTCGTTATCGTGAAGGAAGGTAAGCATAAGAAGTTTGTTAAAGCAGTAGATCATATTACCTTCAGCGGAAAGTATTCGAGAAGTATTAAACAATCAGTGAAATATGTTACAGAGAGAGCCGTATTCTCTTTAGAAGAAAATGGTTTGACTCTTATTGAAATCGCACCGGGTATAGATATGGAAAAGGATATATTACCTATGATGGAATTTGATCCTATCATATCACCGGATTTAAAAGAAATGTCTTTAGATATATTTAAACCGCAATGGAATAAGCTAAAGACTATTATTAAATAAAATTCCTCCCCTCCTTTATAAAAATCCTGATATGATTTGATTATAAATCATATCAGGATTTGTTTAATAAAAAGTTAATTACTTGAGTGAATATCATAATCTTAATTTCTCCACCTCAAGGAATGATGTTTTGTTTACATAAAGTTGAAATAATGTTTAAAGGTATTATATATAGGGTAAAAATTATAAAAGCATTAAAAAAATATCAAAATTGCCTCTATTCAACTGATTCTTTATTAAAAATAAAAATCTCCAATCTATTTTCAGTATAGTATGTCATGTTTTGTTTTAAAAGCTATTTATGATTAGTTAAAAATGTATATTTATATATTTCATATAAAATATTAAATAATTTATAAATAATTTTAAAGGTAAAATTTTGCAGCATATTCCGATATATTGAATTTAATAGGGGGATTTATAATGGGAGATAAGGGTTGTCTCAAATTAAGCGATAATTACAAAAAAGACAGAAGTATTGCAATACATCAATCTTTAAAGATTGCCGGCATTTATTTCATACTTGGCTGTTTATGGATTGTATCCTCTGATAAAATAGTGGAAACGGCTTTTTCTGATACATCTGTCATTATTATAGTCAGCATGGTAAAAGGATGGGCTTATGTTTTAGTGACTTCTATTTTATTTTTTTATCTCATTTTTAAAGCCATGTATGGCATTGTTGTTGGAAAAGCTAAGATCCAAGAGATGAACCAAGTGCTTAAAGAGAAAGAACGCTTATTGAATGAGTCCCAAAAGGTTGCCCAGTTGTGTAGTTATGCGATGGATTTAAAGAGCAGAATGTGGGAAGGCTCTCAACAAATCTATGAAATTTTGGGCAATGATGAAACATGCTCCCATACATTAAAGGAATTCTTTAATATAGTACATCCCGACTATCGCAAAGAAATGATCAAATATCACAGAAAGATGATAAAAGAAAAGAAGTGCTTTGAATATGAATATAAAATTAATCGAATTTCAGATGGAGCGGAGCGCTGGATCCAATCATTCGGTAATGTGGAATTAGATAATGAAGGTAATCCTGTGCGTCTGATCGGTACTATGCAGGATATCACCAAACGAAAAAAAGCTGAGGAAGAAATAATATATCTTAGTTATCATGATAAGTTAACTGGTCTTAATAACAGAAGATATTATGAAGAAAGAATAAAAGCATTAGATACTAAGAAAAATCTTCCTATTTCAATTATTATCGGCGATGTGAATGGCTTGAAGCTCATCAATGATGCTTTTGGACATGAGAAAGGAGACGAACTTCTTCAAAAAGCTGCTACCGCAATCATAAGCGCTTGCAGAAAAGGAGATATTATATCTCGCTGGGGAGGAGATGAGTTTGTCATCCTTTTGCCGCATACAGATGCCGAAGAAGTACTGAAAATTATCCAAAAAATAAAGGTCCATTATTCAAAAGAATATGTCAGTGCATTGAAGATAAGCATGTCTTTCGGATGGGATGTTAAGACAAAATGTGAAGAAAATATTTATAAAGTATTGAAAAACGCAGAAGATATGATGTATAAACATAAAATTGTTGAAAATGAAGCAATGAGAAGCAATGCTATCAATACTATAATCCGTACCCTTCATGAGAAGAATCCGAGAGAAGAGGCGCATTCCAAAAGAGTAAGCGAGATAAGTCAAAGTATTGGAAAAGCTATGAAATTATCGGATACAGAGATCAGAAAGCTTAAAACAATAGGATTGCTTCATGATATAGGTAAAATTGCCATCGAAGAAGGCATTTTAAATAAGCCGGGAGATCTATCGGAAGATGAGAAAAAACAAATAAGAAGACACCCTGATATAGGTTACAGAATATTAAGTACATCAATGGAAATGGTGGAGTTAGCCGAATGTGTGCTGGCACATCATGAGAGATGGGATGGAAAGGGATATCCAAAAGGCTTAAAAGGGATCAGTATACCAAAAGAAGCCAGAATAATTGCTCTTGCAGATAGTTTTGATGCTATGATTAGTGAGCGCCCTTACAGAAAATCACTCAGCAAAGAGGAAATATTAACAGAGATTAAAGAAAACGCAGGAAAACAGTTTGATCCTGAAATAACGCGGTTATTTATAGAAGAGGTAATACCAACTTTAATAATTTGATTCTGCGCATCATCAATTGACAATTGATAATTGAAAATTACAACTGAAAACTGACAACTGACAACTGAAAAATCCCTTAATTTAGCATATTTTTTCGTTAACGATAATCTTTCTGCATCAGCAGCATTTCAATCTCAGTAATTTCTCGCACGGTCAAAGTGTATGGTTTCAGTTTTCGGATCTATGGTCTCTGGTCTCAGCTGATTGGTCCGGAGTCATGCGTCCGAAGAAATAGATAAAAGATAATAAATAATAGATAACAGTTAATGAAAGAATTTGACTTGGTCAAATTCCCACTTTCAATCATAAATCTTAAATAAATATAACAAAAGTTGAGCGATAGTTTAACGATAGTGAAACAATAGTATAACAATAGTATAACAATAGTATAACAATAGTATGGTGGATTTTATATTTGCAATCTTAATTCGAATAAATCTTAAATTACTTGCACTTACATTGTGCGAAGCACATATTTACACTAAACCGAAGGTATATACTTACACTGTGCGAAGCACATATTTACACTGCTCCGCAGGAGCATATTCACACTGTTCCGAAGGGACATAAAGGCGGTATATATATGAAGGACCAATGGATAAAAGATGATCTGACTATAGGAGAAATTTCCAGGATCCATAATATTCCTGCAAAAATGCTCCGGTATTGGGATAAGATAGGGTTGTTCAAGCCATATAAAATTGATCCCGTGACAGGGTATCGATATTATTCATCCGCTCAATTTTATATATTAAATTTTATTAAATACTTTAGAACGTTGGGTATTCCATATGAGGAAATAAAAAACCGACTGAATAATACAGACATGATCTCATTGATACAACTTTTAAAAGAGCAGACGGAATTGACAGACAGAAAAATAAATGAGCTGAAGACGATAAAAAATATATTTAACAGTCATATACTTGAAATGGAAGAAGCGCTGCAAGTAAAGGATTTGGAAGAAATAACCGTAAAGTATTACCCTGAAAGAAAAATAGTTTATTTAGAAAATTCCATTACCTCACGGCTGGAATTTGAGAAAGCTATCAGAAGGCTTGAAAAGATAATAGATGGTAGCCCAACGCTTTTATTGCCTAAGGTCGGGCTGGTCATGGATAAGAGAGATTTCGAGGAAAAGAATTATGATGAATTCAAAGCTGTATTTGTTTTCAATTCCGAAGGGTATAATTCCGAAGGAAAGTATTATAAGATAATACCATCCGGAGATTATGCCAGGATTTGCTTTTGGGGAAGCATTAAAAATTCGAAAAAATATTATGAGATGGTTTATAATTATATAAAAGAAAAAGGCTATGTTATCTGCGGTGATGTCATAAGAAGATGTGTTTGTGCTGGTATAATAGGAAACAATCATGAGCATTTGGCGGAAATCTGGATACAGGTTCAGAAAAAATAAAAAGTTTAAAAAATTTTTTAAAAAGCAGTTGACCTTCCCATTATGGGAAGGTTTACAATTTTATTAAAGGATCATGCAATAGGAGGTGAAAGAAATATGAATGAGTATGAGGATGTAAAAGGCTATGTTTTTGATATTCAGCATTATTCTATACATGACGGTCCGGGAATCAGAACGACAGTGTTTTTAAGCGGATGCCCTTTAAGATGTCTATGGTGTCAGAATCCGGAATCCCAAAAGCTGAAACCGCAGTTGTTTTATTTAAAGGATAAATGTATAGGATGCGGAAAATGCATACCTGTCTGTCCAAAAGGTGCCATTTCACCCTTTGAAGGCAAAGTAAAGACAGATAGGAATTTGTGTGATGCCTGTGGA
>JAAYPU010000205.1 GCA_012519645.1 Clostridiales bacterium
ATAAAATTGATATAATTAATAGAAATAATCGAAAATATTGATTGATAAAGGAAGTTGATTACATGGAAATAAGACAGCTGCAAACATTTCTTTCTATTGTAAAACATATGAATTTTACCCGGGCTGCCGATGAACTGGGGTATGCTCAGTCTACAGTTACAACACAGATCAAAAACCTTGAAGATTATTATGGTGTCCAGCTGTTTGAACGGATAGGAAGAAATATTTACCTGACGGAGCAAGGTCTTTCATTGGTTCCCTTGGCTGAAGAAATGATGATTCTATATGAAAAAGCCAATGCAATGATTAGCAGTAAAAATCAAATTGCAGGAGAATTGAAGGTGGCAACTCCTGAATCTCTGTGCATTAAGTGGTTTCCAAAGGTCTATAAAAAGCTTGCCATGAAGCATCCAGCCATAAAGTTGGATATTATTACTTTTAATTGTTATGATTATGAAAGTTTACTTAGAAAGAATATAATTGATTTAGCATTTGTTATTCACTATGAAAATATCGAAGATGAGTTTGAAATATTGGGTACTTGGGACTTGAACATGCATGTGCTGATTTCTCCGAATCATGTACTCTCGGATAAGGTGAAGATCGATCCCAAAGATTTAGACGACCAAAGACTTGTATTGACAGAAAAAGATTGTTGTTATAGAAATTATTTTGATACTTTATTAGACAAGTATAATGTATGCCCGAAAGAAGTTCTTTCATTAACAAACATTCATGTTATCAAGGAATTGGTAATGTCCGGATATGGCATTGCATTCTTGCCTGAGTTTGCCGTATCAGATGAGATAAATGATGAGCGTTTAGTAGTTTTAAAAGGTATTGAGATCGATAATCAGTTTAAAACAAGTTTGATTTGTCATAAAGAAAAGTGGATCACTCCCAGAATGCGGGCTTTTATAGATATTGTTAAGGAAGTATCTGTTTAGGAATTCGCAAGCGTATTTGAATTATTGATATTAAGGAGTTAGAGAAATATATGAAGCTGATTAAAAGAATTATAGGTAGGATTTTGTTCATTTTAGGTAAGGCAATATATATTATTTTAGATAGTATAATAAGTCTTATCGAAAATCTGGTAGTATTAGTGGGCGGATTATTTAAAGGTTGTCTCGTTTTAATGAGCATGGGTGGATGCCTGTTTTTTATTTTATTTATCAATTTAGGTTTTAAAATCCTTGTAGATTCTTTTGGGTTATATGCGATATTGCTTTTGTTCATGTTTTTATTATTTGGCGGAAAATTCGCATCGTACTTAAAATATCTGAAATATGTTGTTACTGAGTATTTATTCAATACTGCAAATTATCTTAAGGATGATAAGAATTATAAATATAAAGCTTTTTTCGAGTTTAGAGCCGCTTATATAAAAGCAGAAGAAGATAGAATAAGAGAACAGCAACGTCGCTACTATGAGCAGCAGAGAGCTTGGGAAGAGCAGTTTAGACAGCAATGGTATTATCAAAGCTTTAATGGGCAAGGAAACGGCAATTATAGTCAAGGCAGCTTCGGCCAGGATTATATGAGCTCACATGCTGCATTTAGAAATAAATATGAAAGAAGCTGTGATATTCTGGGAGTGCCTTATGATGCGGACAGGTCTCAAATCAAAAGCGCGTATAGAAAGAAAGCTAAGGAATTCCATCCGGATCTGAATAAAGCTCCGGATTCAACAAAGATTTTTCAAGAAATCACCGCTGCGCATGAATTTCTAAATGATAAAAATATTGAATTATATAAAAATAATAAAAATTAATGCAGCATTGTTCAACTACCATTTAACTATTGCTTAACTATTGTTCAACTATCGTTAGGAGGTATATATGGCGACGAGTATTGATTTTATTGAGTATGTTTGCGAGCAGATAACCGGTGTTGGCGCGGACCGGTACAAGAAAATGTTTGGAGAATACATGGTTTACGTGGACGACAAACCCATACTTCTTGTATGCGACAATACAGTCTTTGTAAAAATGTTAGATGATTTAAAAGAACACATGGTAAACGCAGATATCGGTTTTCCTTATCCGGGTGCAAAGGAACATTATGTATTGGATATTGACAATGCAGAATTTTGTAAAGAAATAATTCAGATATTGCTGCCGATTACTCCGATCCCAAAACCAAAAAAGAAGAAAAAGTAATAGCAAAAGAACTACCTTTATTTTATCTGACAAAGTCAACTATTATAGTTGACTTTGTCAGATATTTTTTTATAATATAAATATTGGAGGTGTTTTATGTTGAAATATGCTTCTTTAATTGCTAAAATTCGTGAATTCAACAGATTTTATACGAATATACTTGGACTTTTGAATGATCATTTGCTTGAAAGTGAGTTTTCTCTTTCAGAGGTTCGAGTGCTATACGAAATCGGACATTTGAAGGATTGTACTTCTAAAAAACTTATTGAAGAATTAAGAATGGATTCCGGCTATCTTAGCAGGATCATTAAGCGTTTCGAAAAAGGGGAGTTTATATATAAAGTACGATCTAAGGAAGATGGCAGATTATATTATCTATATCTTACGGATAGAGGGAAGGAATTGCTTTCAATACTTGACGAACTGTCAGATAAACAAATTTCTCAGATGGTTTCAAAATTGTCTGAATACGATAAGAAAAGGCTTGTTGATGGCATAGATGCTATTAAAGGGGCACTGTCAGCAGAAGATGAATCTATCAGAGAGAGAATAACTTATCGCAGTGAGCTGAGACCCGGAGATGTAGGACAGCTTATACAATTGCATGGTTGGGTCTATGCCCAAGAGTGCGGATATAATCATGTTTTCGAAGGATATGTATGCAAGACTTTTTATGATATGTTAATAAATTATAGCCCAATGAAGGAAAGATTTTGGTTTGTTGAAGTTGACGGAAAAATGATGGGTGCAATTGCGGTTGTGGGACATACGGATAAACGGGCACAAATGAGATGGTTTGTTCTTGATCCTGCAATACGAGGAATGGGTATTGGCAGCAAACTTATGAATGAGGCATTAAAATACTGCAGAGAAAAAGGATACACAAATGTATTTTTAGCAACTACTGAAGATCAAAAAAAAGCTATTAATATGTATCTTAAAGCAGGTTTTACTAAAGTAGAGGAATACGAAAATCATGAATGGGGAAAGGATTTAGTTGAACAAATCTACGAGCTTGATCTATCAGAGGAACAATAACTGCCTAAATATTCTGTTAAAAATATTCATAAACTGAATAAGCTTATCTTGAAACGATTGGGACAGTTTTCTTGTTTAACAAGAAGATTGTTCTTTTTATTAAATAAATGTTTTATTTCTGAATCAGCCGGAGATTTTTACAGATGTTGATTCCTTCAATAAAATTTTTTCATATACTGTAGTGAAATGATTTAAGGAGGAAGGAAATAAAATATGGTAAAAAAACAGAATATTTACGTATTGGATAAAAAAATCGGAGATGTCAACGGTGACAAGATTCCTGATATAGTTTTACTGATAGGCGATAAGGATGAACATTCTTTTTATGAAAAAATACGTGTAATGGTACAGGACGGCAAAACCAACCAACAATATATAATACCCCTTTATCCAAACTATAGCATGGCATACACGCCCTGGCTTTTTCTTGGAAGCTTTGCTGGCTCAAACGCTGATGAAATTATGATTAGTCTTCCTGTCGGAGGGAGCGGAGCATTGACGTATTACTATGTTATATCATTTGTGAATAACAAAGCGGATGTTTTACTGGGACCTGAACAGTTTATAGTCCTTTCGGAAAATATGGGATATGAAGTAATTTACAAGGATCATTACAAAGTATTGGTTAATAGTAACAAATTAAATCAATCATATACAATAGATGTGAATGACAGAAAGGATTATTATGAAGGTACTGTTTATGATGAGGATGGAAGACTTATCAAGCCTTTAGAAGGCTTTGTTATTTATCTGCCTCACTTGTATCCCATTAAGTTCGATGGCAATATGCCATATAAATTAGAGGCACGGCAGGATATAGCAGGAACATCCCATGCCGATAAGCTGGGGTCTATTGTCACCTATTGGAAGTATAATGAGATAGAAAGAGCATGGCGGATAGACCCAGGGATGTTTTTTATTATGCTGGGTTAGCTGAACAGTAGTATTAATAAGTGCTTTGCATAGTTTGAGTGTAAGTTTCCTATGTCAGCAGCGCGTTCCCGTGCATATTCGATTTGATAATAAAATCCCTATTAGAAATTGTTAGATTTCTTGTTTGTAAAGTGGTAGGATGAAAATAAAATTAAATAATAGAGGTAGTCAAAATGCCGGTGAGAAAGCTTTTTGGGGAAAATCCATATTTAACAGAAATAATATAGGGAGAGGAAAAGAAAGGATTGAAATATATCTCGAAGATGATGTTTAATAAATAATAGGAGTAATCATAAAAGTATAGGGGAAGAAAATATGAAAGTAAAAATAGCAAAGCTTGGTACGATAATAAGCGGAATACTCACATTAATTTTTGGTTTAAGCGATATTGCCTTAAAGATAATGATACGGTTTGCATCTGGGACAAGCATTGATTTAAACGATCCATCGGTAATCGGAATTATCGGTGGAGCTGACGGGCCGACTGCGGTTTTTATCGGGTCAAATGTCTTTTCAGGTTTTAAATATATTTTGACGTTGCTATTTTTTATAATAACATTATTATGTATTATTTTTTGGAGAAAGAATGATAAGCGGACTTCGGTTTAATCATTAAGAGGTAGGAAAGATGAACAGAGCCAGATTATGGACCAAGGAATTTGTGATCAGTACTGTTATAAACTTTCTTGTTGCGTTAAACTTTTTTCTTTTCATGATAATGATATCGGAATTTGCAATGACAAAATTTGATGCGTCGACAAGCCGGGCAGGAGTGGTTGCCAGTATTTTTGTTATTGGTTCTTTGACAGCTCGTGTACTTGTCGGAAAATGGATGATGAAATACGGATATAAGAGGATGCTTTGCATAGGTGTAGTTGCGGGTCTTGTTATGACTTTGGCTTACTGGCTTGTAAACAGCATCGTATTATTGATTTGCATCCGCTATATACACGGCATTGCTTTTGGGATATCTACAACTGCAACGGCTACTATCGTTTCCGACATTATTCCTAAAGAAAGGCGCGGCGAAGGCATTGGATATTATTCATTAAGCCAAATAGTAGCGACTGCAATCGGCCCTTTAATAGGAATTTATTTCAGCCGGCAAGGCAGCTACAGTATGATATTTATCGCATGCACGCTTGCATCATTAGTAAGCTGTATGATGCTGCCTTTGTTTTCATTTGAGAATAAAGTATTTGATGATATACAACTCGGCCAGATGAAAGGCTTTAAGATAAGTAATTTTATTGAACCAAAAGCGGCTAAAATAGCGATAGTGGCTTTATTTGTATTTTTATGTTATGCCAGCGTGATATCTTTTTTAACGGTTTATTCCAAGGAAATAAATTTAACAAAAGCCGCAAGCTTCTTCTTCTTAGTATACGCAGTCGTTGTTTTTGTTTCCAGACCTATAGTGGGAAGGGTTTTCGATTTTAAAGGGGAAAATGTGATAATGTACCCTGCGATAATTATATACGGAATAGGGATGCTGCTTTTCAGCAACAGTTATCATGGATTTGTATTATTGCTGTCAGCAATCTTGATAGGGCTTGGGGTAGGGGCAATAGGCGCCAGTACACAAACTATTGCGGTAAAAGTAACGCCTATAGAGCGTTTGGGACTGGCTAATTCCACCTATTACGTATTTACGGATATAGGTGTCGGTATTGGACCTATGGTAGCGGGCATATTGATTCCGTACATAGGTTATAGAGGGGTGTATACTGTTTTTGCAATTGTTATATTTCTTTGCTTTGGACTGTATTACTTTTTGCATGGGAAAAACTTTAAACAACTGGAAACTGAAAGATAAGGAGGAAATATTGCTGAAAGGCAAAATTTCTTCCATATAACGATAGTTAAGAGATAGTTAAGCGATAGTAAAGAAATAGTTAAGCGATAGTTAAGCGATAGTAAGCGATAGTAAAGCGATAGTATAGTGGATTTTCCGCCAGCACATATTTACACTTCACCGAAGGTGTATACTCACACTGTGCGAAGCACATATTTACACTGCTTCGAAGAAGCATAATGATGCTTAGCATCAGTATTATTTCCATGTTTTCAGGTCTGTAATGTCAAAGATCCATTCGGGCATAATGAGAGTATCCGAAATATCAGCCGAGAACCAAGGCGAATCTTTTACATCCCCTATCAGAATCTGAATATCCTGTGCCGGCATATAGCTTTGCGCCAGCATGAATATTTTTTCATCTGTTTTTGTATTTATTGCCATATCTACAACGATTACACAATGCCCCGGTGAACCTCCCTGAATAAAGACATCGCCGATAAACAAGTCGGATAATGGTTTATCTGTCAATTCCTTTTCCAATGACAATGTGGAAGCATAAGCATAAACTATATCCAAGTACTTCTGCAGACTTTCGTAAGAATCATTATTTTTTTCGTTTCGTACCCATGAAACGGTATTGCCGATTACGGATATGCCGTAGCCTTCTGCCCATTTGCTGAAATCTGCAAGGAATCCATTGACAAATCTGAATTTTATTTCATCTTTTCGATTTTCTGAAAACAAATACTCTGCTCTGAGGCGCATGACAGCATCCGCGCATTGCTGCAAATCCCTTTTGCCAAGGGGGTAATCAACTACAGCCAAGTAAACATTTCGCAGCTTTTCTCTTCCATCATAATATTTTACCTTAGTGCCTGCGGGTTTTAATTTCAAATTTTGAAGAAAGTGAGCAAAGGAGCCGGCTTGAGTTTCAATTCTTTTGAAGCCGGCAGGAACTTTGAAGCGTTCGGATATTGTATTGCCGTCTGCATATATCAGGCATTCCGTTACACTTTCAGGCGCAGCATGGATTTTCGGGTCGTCGGTCAGTGGTTTTGAATCGCAGGCAGATAATAAAATCAGACATATGCATAATAAT
>JAAYPU010000206.1 GCA_012519645.1 Clostridiales bacterium
AACTAATAACTAAGAACTAAGAGTTAAGGAGGATTTTGTGTTTTGCAAACACAAAATCTTCTTTTTTATCTGAAAACAGCCAACTGCTGCTGCGCATCATTTTAGGGGTTGGAGGTTAGAGGTTAGTGAAGGAAGAAATTTTGCCTGAGGCATAATTTCCACATCAAATCATAAATCATAAATCAAAATAACAATAGTTGAGCGATAGTTAAACGATAGTTAAACGATAGTGAAACAATAGTTTAGTGGATTATATATTAGCAATCTTAATTCGCATAAATATTAAATTACTCACACTTACATTGTGCGAAGCACATATTGACACTGCTCAGTAGGAGCATATTCGAGAATAACTCTCCCATTTTTGAAAATACTATTAAAAGCAATAAAAATTCTTTGGCAGTGGGGAGATTAATTGAGATTTCTCAAAGTTTATTAATAATTAAAGATACTTTTGCAGTGCTATGCAAAAGTTATCTTAACTCTTATTTCTCAGTTTTTAGTTCTAAGTTATCTTTGCGGAGGATAAATGTATGGTTTTTTGGAAATTTTTTAATAAAACCGTAGACATTATAAGACCTAATAATGCCAGTAAAAATTCCGATGTTTCAAAACCTACATATACAAGCGACAATATACATAAAAACATAAGCAAGATAAAAAAAGAAATGGGTGACAGCGATGATTTAGCTGTTAATGAATTTGAATCAAAAGAGATTGATTTCAAATATGCCATTGTTTACCTCAAGGGGTTAGTCAATGATAATACTTTAAACAATTTATCCATGCAGGTTATAAGTTTATTTAATGGAGGGTATACGGATAAAAAAAGCTTTTTAGACACATTTGAAAGCTTGCTTTTTAATGGTAAGGATACCGCGGAAAGCAATAATTATGAAGAGCTGTGTTTGTATCTTTTATCCGGATATACCGTAATATTGATAGATGGCCGCAAGAAATTTATTGCAATAAACACTTTTTACCCCCAAGGAAGAAGTGTGGGAGAACCTACTTCACAGACAATTATCAGAGGTCCTAAGGAAGCATTTACGGAGAAGATAGAGGATAATATCGCTCTTGTCAGGAAACGCGTGAAAAGCACGCATGTAAGAGTTGAAAAATTAACCTTGGGATATATTTCAAGAACAAATGTATGCCTTATGTACATGGAAAATATTGCTAAAGAAGAAATTGTAGCGGAAATAAAAAACAGGCTGAATAAAATAAAAACCGATGGAGTATTAGAGGGTGGTGTTATTGAACAACTCATTAAAGATGATCCATATTCTCCATTCCCTACAATTGCAAATTCAGAAAAACCCGATACGGTAGCAGCATCCGTTATGGAAGGGAAAGTTGCAATTTATATAGATGGAACTCCTTACATACTTCTTTTGCCTTGTTTGTTCTGGGAGAATTTTCAAGTCAGTGAAGATTATTATCATCATTTTATCGTTGCGTCATTTATTCGTTTAATACGATATATATCTTTTTTACTGGCACTTTTAGTTCCTTCATTATATATTGCCTTTACATCCTTCCATCAGGAGATGATACCGACGCCTTTGCTGATCAGCATTGCAGCGCAGCGAGAAGGACTTCCTTTTCCGGCTTTTCTGGAGGCACTTATAATGGAAATTACTTTTGAGATACTTCATGAAGCAGGAATACGTATGCCACGTGCTATTGGCTCGGCAATTTCCATAGTAGGCGCTTTGGTGTTAGGACAGGCTGCCGTAGAGGCGGGTATTATTTCTGCGGTTATGGTTATTATTGTTTCGCTTACTGCCATTGCAAATGTAACCATTGCTAATTATGAAATGGGTAATGCGGTGCGCGTTACACGCTTTGGATTTATGATTATGGCAGCTACCTTCGGGTTATATGGATTATTTATGGCCGGAATCGTATTGACCCTTCATTTATGCAAATTAAAATCTATAGGAGTTCCCTATTGGACCGGTGTAGCACCTAAAGTTAAGACCATGAATGATAAATTCATACGTCCTCCTTCATGGAAAATGAAATATCGTCCTCCTTTCAGCAAAGAGTTAGAGATTCCTAAAATAGATATGGAACAGGCTTCAAAATCAGGAAATGAAAAAAAACAGGAATTAAGGTGATAAAGTGAGAAAAGCAAGGCTTATATTCATAGTAATAATATTTGTAAATTTTTCAATATCAGGCTGTTGGAGCAGTAAGGAAATTAATACCTTAGGAATTGTCACGGCAATAGGCGTAGATAAGTGCCCTGAAGGATATAAGGTGACAATACAGATATTAAATGCAAAGGCTGTCGCCTCTAAAGAACCAATTACGGAATCGCCTGTCATTGTCATTGAACAGGAAGGTGAAAGCATTTCTCAGGCCGTCCGCAGAATGACTAATTTGTCATCCAGAAAGGTGTACATGTCTCATATACGAACGATTGTAATAGGTGAGGATATTGCACGGGAGGGCATATCAGGTATACTCGATTATCTTATTCGTAATGAAGATCTCAGAACAGATTACTTTTTTGTTGAGGCAAAAGGAGATACGGCTCATAGAGTTTTAGATATCATAACGCCTTTGGAAACAATACCTGCCAATAAAATTATTGATTCTTTAAAGGAGTCTAAGATATCTTGGGCTCCTACAAAAACTGTCAGGATAATAGAATTAATGAATGCTATTATCGCAGAAGGAAAGGAACCTGTAATAACAGCGGTAGAAATAATCGGGAAAGAGTATGAGGCACATACGACCGATATTATGAAACAAATTCATCCCGAAGAACGTATAAAGCTGTCCGGGATGAGTGTATACAAACGAGATAAGCTTGTAGGTTATTTAGATGAGGATGAAAGTAAGGGCTATAACTACATTACCAATAATGTGACTCGCACTATCGGTCAATTGCAATTTGAAGATGGATATGTAGGTTTGGAAATAAATAAAGTAAGATCTAAGCAAAAAGCCTATCTGATAGATAATAAACCTGCAATAAAAACGATAATCGAATTAGAAGCAAATATTAATGTGGTAGAATGCAATATTGATGTTACAAAGGAAGAAAACATAAGGATGTTAGAAAAAAAAGCTGCGGAAAGAGGAAAGGAAATATGCATGAAAGCACTTAGAAAAGCACAGGAGGAATTGCAAAGCGATATTTTTGGCTTTGGAAATACCATACATAAGAGATATCCGAAAATATGGAAAGAAGTAAAGAATAATTGGGATAGCGAATTTACACGGCTGCCCGTTGATATACAGGTAAGTGTTGAGATTAAAGGCTTAGGCACTGCCTCGAAACCATTTTTCTTAAAGGAAGAGGAATAGCATGGGCATTTTATCACTGATATTGGTATTTTTATTTGATATAACATTATGTTATTTCGAAGTACCTAAGATGTTAAAAAATAAAATGCATAGAGAATTATGGGTTTTTTTTGTAATTCTTTTTGCGGGAACGTTAAGTGCGGTATTAAGAGCTATTGACAGAAATCTTGTTCCGAACCCGACAGAATGGGTTATGTTTGTTTATGAGCCTATCGGTACTTTTTTTAAAGAGCTGTTTTGAAGGTGTTTATATGGAAAAAATAAAAATTACCAATCACCAATTAGGTGCTTTGACGGCAATAGCTACTGCCGGCACCGGTATAATCATAATTTCCGGGAACATGGCAAAATTTGCAAAGCAGGATGCCTGGATTGCCGCCATTGCAGGAATATTACTCGGAGCTGCAGTAATTGCGGTACATATTTATTTGGGAAGCCTGCATCCCGATAAAACATATTTGGAAATATTTCGGTATGCTTTCGGTAAATGGATCGGAAATTTATTTATCCTTGCGTTTTTATTTCTTTGCTTTATAGCGGTAACGCATATTTCGCATTTTATGGCTGCTTTTATGGTATTGCAGTACTTAGAGGAAACTCCCTATTATGCAATAGATTTATTAATTGTTATTGTGTATGTAATCGCACTGCAATATGGTATAGGAACTATTGTCCGTTCTTCTGAAAGCTTTGTTTATCTTATCTCTTTTTTATTTTTGTTATCAATGGGGCTTGTGTTTCCAAATATTAAAGTAGATAACCTTTTACCCGTATTGGAAGAGGGGATTAAACCGGTCATTGCTGCATCCTTATATTTAATATCCTATATAGCATTTCCTAATATCGTCATAGGGGCTTTATATCCAAATATGAAGCCAATGAAGGGAGCGGGTAAGGCAATGCTGATAGGATATTTCGTAGGCAGCTTAAGTATATTTACAGTCGTTATTATGTCGATGCTTGTATTGGGAAGCTCTATCGTTGGAAGGGTTCCGTTTCCTACATACCTTTTAGCAAAAGAAATTAATGTCGGAGAGGTTTTAACGAGATTGGAGGGAGTCGTTGCCGGAATATGGGCGATCACACTTTTTTACAAGGCGCTATTGTATTTTTATAATCTTGTTATCGGAACATCAATACTTTTCGGTTTAAAGGAACCCAAGAAAATAGTTCTTCCCTATGCATTATTAATACTGATTTTAATGAATATTGTGCTTCCGGATGCTTTTATTGAAGAAAAGTTTAATACCGTGGCATGGCCATATTTTATAGGCACATTTGGTGGTGTCATGCCAATCATTCTAATTATCATTACAAAAATAAAAAGATCAAAATCAACAAAAACTAATAACTAAAAGAGAAATAGAAAATTTTAATTATGTTTTTTTTCAGATATTTGATTTAGTGATATAATGGAATCAGTAAACATATGTAAAGGAGGAACAATATTGGAAAAAATACTTTTGGATAATTTTTTTAAGGAAAGTCAGGGGCCTGAGTTTTCAGTAGATTATTGGGATGGGACGAATCATCGATATGGTGAAGGCGGAAATGCTGACTTTAAAATTGTTTTTAAAGAAAAAATTCCGGCAAATAAAATTTTAAAGGATCCTTCTTTGGCTTTCGGAGAAGCATATATGGATGGCATTATTGATTTTGAAGGGAATTTACAAGAAGTAGTTGAAACATTTTATAAATGCAATACTCACTTTTCACAAAAAAATGGAATCAAGAAAATTATTAAATTCAAACCTACATCTATTAAAAAGCAGAAACAAGACATTGAGCATCATTATGATTTAGGTAATGATTTTTATGAATTATGGTTAGATGATACTATGAGCTATTCGTGTGCATATTTCTGTTCAGAGAAGGATTCTTTACATCAGGCACAATTGCAGAAAATCGATTATATTCTTAAAAAATTGCAGTTAAATTCAGGTGAAAAGCTGCTGGATATTGGCAGTGGATGGGGATGGCTTATTATCCGTGCGGCACAACAATATGGCGTTCAGGCAACAGGCATTACCTTAAGTAATGAGCAATATGCCAAAACAAAACAACGCATAAAGGAGCTTGGGCTTGAAGGACAGGTAGAAGTAAAGCTGATGGATTACAGGGAGATAGTTGATAACGGAGAAAAATTCAATAGGGTTGTCAGTGTAGGTATGATAGAACATGTAGGGAGAGCGAACCTTCCTTTATATATGAAGGCAGTGGAAAAGCTTCTTGAACCGGGAGGCATATCCGTTTTGCACAGCATTACCTCTCAAGTAGAATCTCCTCCTAACGAGTGGATTTCCAAGTACATCTTTCCCGGGGGATATATTCCTTCTATTCGTCAGTTAATCAGCCTGCTGCCGGATTATGATTTCTTTTTGGTGGATGTAGAAAGTTTAAGATTACATTATGCAGAAACATTAACACTCTGGGCGGAAAATTTTGAAGAGAATATTTCTTGTATTACCGAAAAATACGGCGAGAGATTTGCGCGTATGTGGAGATTATATTTAAATTCCTGCGCTGCTAACTTTAAAATCGGCGGGATAGACCTTCATCAGCTGATATTTACTAAAGGTGTCAATAATAATCTGCCCTTGACGAGAGAATATTTGTATAAATGATGCTTCGCATCAGGGAATA
>JAAYPU010000207.1 GCA_012519645.1 Clostridiales bacterium
CCCCTAATGTTAATACGATCATGAAGCAATTCATATTTGTCATCAAACAGTACAGTAGTTATTACCGCCTCTCCCGGCTCCTTTTTCTGTTTTTCCAGCATAGCGTTATATCCGCCGATTGTGTCACTTCCCAGACCGCTCATTGAGCCGCTTCTGTCAAGAATAAATATTAGTTCTGTTAAACCTTTTTTCATAATAATATCCTCCATTCATTTATTGTGATTAAAGGATATCATTTCGTATCTATGGATAGGTCGCATGGCAAGCGACAAATCTATTTTGACATGCCGGCTCCGGTCAAAACCACAGTGTATTTTGACTGCTTCATCCATGATGTTAGCAGGCTTAATTTATTGTTATCCATAAAAAGACCCTCCTCTATCACTTATCCGGCTTTGGAATTATTACATCATACAATCTCCTGTACTTCAATTATATATTCTTTTATAACTAAGTAAAACCAAAAAACCCGCAGAGTCCAAATTCTTGCAGGAATTGATGGGTAAGGTTGGGATGGAAAGTATAAGCTTGATATTTGTAGTAGCCATTCCGCAAAGTGCTCTTAAGTAACAGGCTTGCTTATTCATTACTGATTTTTTATGTTTTGGAGGCTTACAATTAGACCAGCAAGTGGCCTAATTTTTGATTGAAACTAAAACGCACTCAACCATGAAATCCCATTAATGATATAGGGGTGCTCGAAAAATAAAGTTCTGTACTGCTCGGATTCATACTTGCCAAAAACACCTTTATCAAATGCCATTAAACTAGGGGTTCACATAGCTGATAGAATTATATTGCATCCATAATCTGTTTAAATAATTATAAAGTTCACCGAGTGAACTTTATAATTGTTTAAAATCAGTTGTAGTTTTTCCTGTGAATTACTCCTTTAATATTTCTGTACTGCAATATTGATCTATTGCCTCCTTTTCCTGCTGTTTGAAGTGGTAAAAAAAATATAGGCATTGGATATATTATGCATGTTGATTATTCTATTGACCTATGTCATATTCAATACTTCTAAGTTATGAGCATGTCTATATATAATACCGGACAACTTTTATGCTTTTATAAGTAGGATTTTAGCAATAACACTTATGTAATATATAGAGAGGAAGCATTTTTAATGCTCCCTCTCCTCGTTACTATAATAATGTCTTAAGGTATAGAGTCTTTCATAAAATAAATAATCTGTCTCCCTACATACATAATCCACCCATATCTCGTAACTATAGCTTTCCATGCTTACGAAAAGGACAAGGCGTTTGTAATCCAATGCCACGAGGATGTGAATGCTGTTATCCTCCCTTAGGATAGGGACAAAATCAGCCTCTACAGGACTATCAAGCCCATAGGAGCACTCAATCTCTCTGCCCATGTATTGGAGACCGGTACTCCCCGGAGAAGAAAGCTGTAGTTCAGTGGCTTTAATATACCAGATAAGCTCACTTTCCTCCAAGTCAAAATACTTCAGAATCTCTTCCGTACTACGGATTTCTCTCACGCTTTTCTCGTTACTGCATTTAATCATTACTATTCCCCTTTCAAATAAAAATAGGCATAATGAGGCACTTATACAAGTGCTTCATTATACCTTAATTTGCAAGGAGTATATGCTTTTGTA
>JAAYPU010000208.1 GCA_012519645.1 Clostridiales bacterium
ACTTTTTGAATTAACAATATTTATATGGGGGAAATATTATGAAAAAGGTACGTTTAAAGAAAATTTGCTTGGGTGCTGTTTTACTTACATCTTTTTCTATCACTGGTCAATTACTTGCTGATGATGGGAGTACAAGTTCAAGCAATATAGCTGTTACAAGTACATCATCAAGTGCTGAGAAAACGTTGAGCACACAAGAAAGTACATTATCAACCAATGAAAAAACAAGTAGTTCTAGTAGTGAAAGTACTGAAACAAACCTAAGTGGTACTAAGACTACAGAGTCAACAACTACGAGTACGACTGCAACTACAACGACTACTACAACAAGTAGTTCATCTGAAGAAACAAATGATTCGCCTGAGTTAAAATATCCAGCACATGTTTCAAATATTGGATGGCAGTCATTTGTTGAAAATGGTAAGACTGCAGGTACAACTGGTAAAAATTTAGGAGTTGAAGCTCTACAATTTTCGTTGAAATCAGATAAAATAAAAGGAAATTTAAAGGCAAGGGTTCATGTAAGACAACTTGGTTGGATGGATTGGCAAGATGCCTCTAAGGTTGTTGGGACAACCGGTAAAGCTTTGTCATTAGAAGCACTCCAATTAAAATTAGACGGTGAAATTGCAAGTTCATATGATATTTACTACCGAGTTCATGTTCAGAATTTTGGCTGGTTAGATTGGACTTTGAATGGAAAAGCTGCAGGAAGTGAAGGATACGCATATAATATTGAAGCAATTGAAGTAAGATTAATAAAAAAAGGTGATGCGGTTCCGAATAATGTAGCAAATCCTTATAAAGTTAATGTGGGATTAGTATCACAAGGTCACGTCTCTAATATTGGATGGCAACCATTGAGTTATAACGGTAAGATTGGAACTACTGGGCGTAATTTACCGTTAGAGGCTATGAGATTAAAAATCTCAGGATCTCCAGTAAATGGAAATATTGCGTATAGAGCACATGTTAGAGATATTGGTTGGCAAAATTATGTATATAATAATACAACTGCTGGTACAGTTGGTAGAGCTAAATCTATTGAAGCAGTACAGATTAAATTAACTGGAAATTTAGCTGAAAAGTATGATGTATATTATCGTGTACACAGTCAAAATATCGGCTGGCTGGGATGGGCTAAAAATGGTGAACAAGCAGGTACACAAGGGTTTGCATATCATGCTGAAGCACTTGAAATAAAGATTGTTGAAAAAAATTCTTCTGGATCTAAAACTGGCAATGCATTTTATGATAGGTCACAATTAGTGACTAAAGAAAAGCCAAGATTGTCTTATCAAACGTTTAATAATAAAGTTGGCTGGCAGAATGTTGCGTCTGATGGTCAAGTTGCCGGAACTACAGGTAAGGCACTTTCAATTTCTGGCATTAAAGCCTCAGTAAATTCTTCGGTTATTTCTGGGAATATTTCTTATCAAGCACATATCAGTAATATTGGATGGGCAGCATGGAAAAATGCTAATGAAAATGCCGGAACTAATAGAACATATAATACAATTGAAGCATTAAAATTTAAATTAAATGGGCAATTAGCAACCATGTATGATATTTATTATCGAGTTCATTCGAGAAATATTGGATGGATGGGTTGGACAAAAAATGGTCAGCCTGCATGTACAAAAGGTTTTGCTTATCCGATTGAAGCTGTTCAATTACAATTAGTGGTAAAAAATCAAGCTTTCAAAGGCAATATGTCAAATCCATATAAAGAAAAACTTAAAGAAATTGTGATGACGAATGTTCCTTGGATAAGTCAATATAGACCAGTATTTGCACCATGGGGTTGTGCTTCTGCTGCAATGGCGATGCTAATTGAATCTCGTGGTATTCATGTTGACCTAAAATATGCTCAAGATACATTACCTAT
>JAAYPU010000209.1 GCA_012519645.1 Clostridiales bacterium
CATTGATAAACCCGTGGTCCATGTGAATGAGCGATATCTATAGTCCTATCCGCCGAACCCGTATCCAATATTATCATATCATCCACATGATTTTTCACACTTTCAAGGCATCTTGATAGAGATTTTTCTTCATTTTTAACTATCATGACAAGAGCAATGCTTTTTTTCATCGAAACCTCCAATTACTAACTGATAACTGAGCCAATCGGTTTATCGTTTATAGTGTATCGTGCAATGATGCTTTGCATCAGGGGGTAGGGAACAGAGGATATGGAAGGTGCTTTGTATCGTTAAACAATAGTTGAACAATAGTTAAACAATAGTTGAGCGATAGTGTTTGCCGGAATATAATATATTAAAGTAACATATTTCACTAACATCTAATTTCTATTCTACACTCTATACTCAATACTCCATACTCTATTTTTGTGCTTCAGCACAAAAATAGTATATCACAAAAATATTGGTTAAAAATTGAAAAAAATTTTATAAAACTATTTAATTATTATTTATACATCCGATAAGTAATAATGTGAAGGCCTTCACAAAACTTTATGGTAAGGATACCAGACAATAATTTTCAAGGAGGAAAATAATTATGAGAATAATGCACAATATTTCAGCAATGAATACTTACGGCAAATTAGCCGGAGCAACAAATTCACAAGCCAGAGCATTGGAAAAATTATCATCAGGATATGCTATCAACAGAGCGGCAGATGACGCAGCAGGACTGGCAATATCTGAAAAAATGAGAGCACAGATCAGAGGTTTGGAGCAAGCAGCTCAAAATGCTGAAGACGGTATTTCATACCTGCAGACAGCAGAAGGCGCGCTGACAGAAGTTAGTGATATGCTTACAAGAATGGAAGAACTGTTAGTTCAGAAAGCCAACGGTACATATGATTCAGGTACAGACGTACAAAATATTGAACTTGAAGTAGATGCATTGATGGATGAAATCGATAACATCTTAGCTAATACTAAATTCAACGGTAAAAATGTATTTGAAGAAAGCGTAGATATCGTTATTTCTGATGATGCAACAACTTCATTGACTATCTCCCAAGCTACAACTACTAATTTAGAAGCATTGACAGCATTAGGCGGAAGTGGATTAACTAAAGATGCTCTTGATTTAGCTATAGATGAAGTAAATGAGCAAAGAGCTACTTACGGGGCTCAGCAAAATCGTTTGGAACATACATTGAACAACTTAGAAGCAACAACTGAAAACCTGCAAGCTTCCGAATCTCGTATAAGAGACGTAGATATGGCAAAAGAAATGACAAATTACACAAAATACAACATCATAACACAAGCAGCAACAGCCATGCTTGCTCAAGCAAATCAAGTACCACAATCAGTATTATCATTACTTCAATAAGAAAGCTTTCAACTAAAAACCCCTGTCAAAAGGGGTTTTTTTATTTAAAAAGATAAAAAGATAATAAATAATGGATAACAGCTAATGAAGGAATTTGAATCTTGCCAAATTCCCTTCTGAATTATCCATTTTTCATTATTACATATTAATTAATAATGTAGATTTTTTGTTTGTAAAACATAAAATCTTCCTTAACTCTTAGTTCTTAGTTATTAATTTTAATCTGTTTTTCGCCGGCTCATAGTCATATGTGGCGGCTTTTTCATAGCATTTCTTAGCTTTATCTATTTTTTTGGTCATCTCATAAAAAACACCTAAATTATATAAAGCTGCGAAGCTGCCGGTGCCTATGACCCCCCTGTATCCCGAGCCTTCTCCAATCTCCAGGCATTTAAGAAACGAATCTTCAATCCTGTTAAAATACTCTATATATTTTTTAACATCGGATAATATCAGCTTTACATAAAGCAAACCTGAAACAAAATGAAAACCGGAATCTTTGTTCATATACATTTTTTCATTTTCTATGATTTTAAGTGCGGATTTGTAATCCTTACATTCCATCAATAAATAGATATAGTCCACGATGACGGATGTATATACTGAAGAGAGCCGGCTGACGGAATTATAAGCCAGATCCATATGTTTTAAAGCTGATTCTAAGTCATTGATCCTTTTATATTCTGTTGCAAGTTTATATCTGTAATATGTATTTTCTTGGTCTGCTTCCAATGCTTTTGTAAGAAGGGCTATGTTCCGGCTGTTTTTTTCATTTTCTATAGCTTCATGGTGGTGGTATCCATCATGCTTAACCTCAATAGGGATCATTTTGTGCGGCAGAGAGGAATCTAACTGTTCATGTATAATGCCTTTATAGAATATACCATTAGGGAAAAACCGTGAAACATAGCTCCAGGAAGTATCATCAATGCCGTCAAATGATTTAAAGCTGCTTAGAATTTTTATATCGCCGATATGAGGCTTATCCATATTCATAAAATCTTTTATAGCTTCATTATCCCATTTTAATATATATTCATCTGCATCTAAAACCAGATTAAAATCGCATTTAGAGTATTTTAATGATTCATTGCGTGCCTTTGAAAAGTCATCCTGCCATTCCCATTGATAAACTCGTGCTCCATGTGAATGAGCAATATCTATAGTCCTATCCTTCGAACCCGTATCCAGTATTATCATATCA
>JAAYPU010000210.1 GCA_012519645.1 Clostridiales bacterium
CATTTTTGGGAGTGAACGAATTTATTATATTGAAACTTTTCCGGCTTCTTATGAAATTTCTCATAAGAAGCTTTTTCGCATGGGCTGTGGTATAATTAATAAAGGTCGCGGGTCTCTGGTCTCTGGTCTCTGGTCTTTGGTCTCAGGACTCTGGTCTTAGGTATTTAACTGAAAACTGAAAACTGACAACTGAAAGATAAGGAAGAAATTTGTTTAAACAAATTTCACCTCTAATTTTGTATTATATAAAAGTATCTTTTTTAGACTTTGAGAAGCAAAGTCAGCCTAAACTATCAGTTTTCAGTTGTCAGTTGTCAGTTATTGAAATCATTAACCACTAACCACCTAATCCCTAACCTCTGATAGAAGGGTGTTGCAGAAATGTTCAATATTAGTGAACAGTTAAAAAAGCTTCCGGATAAGCCGGGTGTATATTTGATGAAAAATGAATACGGAGATATTATCTATGTCGGGAAAGCAATATCACTGAAAAACAGAGTGAGGCAATATTTCCAGTCGTCTAAAAACCAGCTTCCTAAAGTACGTGCGATGGTTTCCAACATTTCTGAATTTGAATATATAATTACAGACTCTGAAATTGAAGCATTGATTTTGGAAAGCAACCTGATAAAAAAGAACCAGCCTAAATACAATGTATTGCTTAGAGATGATAAATCCTTTCCGTATATTAAAATAACCTATAATGAAAAATATCCGAGAATATTAAAAACCAGAAGAGTTCTTAAAGACGGTGCAAAATATTTTGGCCCATACACGGACGCGGGTGCGGTGAATCAGATATTGGATTTGCTAAACAAGATATATCCTTTGAAAAAGTGCGGAAAGACTGCGTTTTCTAAAAACCATAATGTCTGCCTGAATTATCACATAGGGCAATGCTTGGGTATTTGTATTTACCATATAGATAAAGAATCCTATGATAAAATGATAGATGAAATTACAGCCTTTCTTCAAGGTAAAAGCAATAAAATACTGGATTACTTGAACAAAGAAATGTTCAAGGCGGCAGAAGAATTGAATTATGAGCGTGCCGCTGAATACAGAGATTACATACATGCCGTACAGGCATTGACGGAAAAACAAAAAATAATTTTAGCTTCGGAATCGGATATGGATGTTTTGGCTGTATCCAGAGGCGAAAAAGAATGCCACGCCCTTATTTTCTTCATTCGTCTGGGGAAGCTGACCGGAAGAGAAAGCTATACGGTGCAAGCTTCGACGGAGGATTCCATAGAAGGTATAGCGGATGCATTCATTAAACAATTTTATACCGGAAGCACCTATATCCCTAAGGAAATTATTACAAGTGATTTGCCGGAAGAAAAAACTATCATAGAAGAATGGCTTTCACAAATGAAAGGCAGTAAGGTCAAAATACATACGCCCATAAAAGGCGAAAAAAGAGCGATATTAGATATGGCTGTAAAAAATGTAGTAGAAATCACTGAATTGTTAGATGAAAAAGCAAGAAATGAAAGGTTGAAAATTGAAAATGCGCTTATGGCATTAAAGACATATTTAAACACTCCTAAAGTGCCTGTTCGTATTGAAGCCTACGACATTTCCAATACAAGCGGTGTAGATTCCGTAGGCTCAATGGTTGTTTTTGAAGAAGGCAAGCCAAAGAAAAGCGATTACAGAAGGTTTAAAATAAAGACCATAGAAGGCCCTAATGATTACGGCAGCTTGCAGGAGGTCATATTCAGAAGGTTTAAAAATTCTATGGAAAATACGGATGCTGATGATAACAAAAACAGTTTTTTAAGGATGCCGGACCTTTTGCTCATTGACGGCGGTGAGAAGCAGGTAGATGCGGTTCAGGATATTCTTACTGCTCTGAAAATAAATATTCCTGTCGCAGGTATGGTAAAGGATGATAAACATAGGACCAGAGGACTTGTATATCAGGGCAGTGAATTAAATATTAAGGAAAATCATGATTCTTATGTGTTTGTATCCGAGATACAGGAGGAAGCTCATCGTTTTGCAATTTCTTATCATAAGAGCCTAAGAGAAAAAGCATTGACCAAGTCTGTACTGGATGAGATCGAAGGCATTGGGCCTGCAAGAAAATCGGCATTACTTCGGCATTTCGGATCTATAGATAAAATTAAAAGAGCCTCCATAGAAGAGCTCTGCGAAGTGGAAAATATGAATAAAGCCGCTGCTGAAAAAATCGTCCGCTTTTTCATAGACAACCACGAAGAGCACGAAGAAAATCATAATCCTTAGTGCCCTTAGTGGTTAAAACATTAAACCAAAAATAAGGCGAAGGGCATTGTTGTGACCTCCGCCTTTTGTGGCAACATTATTAATACTTGCTCAACAGATTATACAGAATCTGAGCCATTTCTGCCCGTGTGGCAGTGCTGAGCGGTGAAAGTAAGCCGTTGCTGCCGCCGACAATACCGATTTGTACAAGCATCTCTATTGCGTCCTTCGCCCAGGAATCGACCTGGCTTGCATCGTTAAAGTCAGAAAGAGACTTGCCTGGATCAGCTACGGGCAATTGACCGATTATCTTGAGTGTATTATATAGCAGGGTGAACATTTCCTGACGGGTAATTTCCTTGTCAGGCGCATACATGTTGTTGCCGATTCCTGAGGATATTCCCAGATGTTTAGCCGCTGCAAGATAGTTGGTGTAATAGGTGTTTCCCGCATCGGAGAAATTATCTGCTGAATCGGTTTTCGGATTGATTTCGTACGCGCGCATCAGCAGGACAAGAAATTCTCCGCGCGTCAGCTTTGCATGGGGACTGAAATTACCGTTGCCTGTGCCGGATGTTACACCTCTTGCTGCAATGAAGTTTACAGCATCGGCGTACCACGAGCTATCTGCCACATCGTTGAACGATACCTTGTTATACCCAACTGCGAAAAGGCTGAAGTGGGAAATATTGACCGTGACCAATCCTGTTTCAGGATCGAAACGACCGTTTGTTACACAGCTTAAATTACCCTTGCCGTCTATATAATATACAATGATATTGTCAGGATCTTCACCAGGCATCGGGGTGTAGGGTATCGTCAAAATTGCCGGTGCATCAGGATTGCTCCAGTCAGTCTGTCTGCCGTCGATTTCGAGAGTAAGCTCGACGATAGGTCTATTGCCTATGACGGATTTTACGTCATCAGGCAGATTGTCTTTATTAGCTTCATTGATAATGATTTTAGCATTATTCCCATTAATACCGTCAATGCCTGTCAGCATATTGGAAGGAATGGTGATTTTGGCTATATCATTTCCCACCGTCATGGTGCCCTGCAGACCGGAAGTCATAAGATTCTTAACCGGTATCAAATTTGCGGGTGTGTTTTGTGTATTTGGTGAATGCGAGTCATCGCCGTAGGAACCGCTGTCTGAAGGTGCGGCCGGAGCTGCAGGGAACACTGCTGTTACAGTTATTGTTTCGCCGGTTCCAAGAGGATTCGTTACCGTGTCGGCATTGCTCACGGTAAAGAAATCAGCGCTTAAACCGTTAAAGGTATATCCGGTCTTTGCTGTCAGTGTAATAGTTGCCGTATAAACAATGTTTTGAATAAAAGTAGAATGGTTTGGAGTCCATGTTATGATTCCTGAGTACTGTGCGGTTTCAGTTGTATCTGTGTCGGGCATACTTTCGGCTATGGGAGCTGTCACGCCGGGAATTTCGTGTATGCTTATGAGTGCAGTGTTTACCGTGAAGTTAACGTCAAAGCCGGCTGTGATTCCGTTGTTTCCGGATACAGCAACTGTCGCTGTGTATGTACCCGGCATAAGTCCGGTATTAGGCTTCACGGTGAATATTCCGGTACCGCTTACGGCAATACTTTCAATATTGTTTGAAGATAGAGTGAAGCCGTCGGCATTTGTACCTCCGAGAGCCACTGACAGAGCTCCTGTCTCCTGATTGCCATCATTGGTGATAGTAACGGTCAACGGAGTTATCGTTTCTGATCCGTAGCCAAAAGGCTTGTCAGTGAAAGCATATGGACCGGTTTGACTCAAGATTATACCATAAGTGGGTTCCGGCTGAACATTAACTACAAAGGTATCTGTGAATGTATTATAGGTAACGGTGATGGTGCTTGTTCCTTCCGCAAGTGTGCCTGACAGGGTATAGTCAGTATCGGAAAGGATTTCGGCAATGCTTCCGTCGTTGTTTATTAAAGTTACAGTAAGATTTGCCTTCAGAGCGTCAAGACTCGTACTCGGGTATACGTTAAGCGCTCCCTGCGTGAAAACAGCGTCTATCCTTTCAGGCTCAATTGCTGTTACCGTAACATTGAAAGTATCGGTAAAAGAAAGATAGGTAACCGTAATTGTGCTTGTTCCTTCCGCAAGTGTGCCTGACAGGGTATAGTCAGTATCGGAAAGGTCTTCGGTACTGCCGTCGTTGTTTGTAACCGTGACGGTGAGATAGTTTTTAAGACTGTCAAGGTTCGTACTTGGATATATCGCTCCCTGCGTGAAAACAGCGTCTATCCTTTCAGGAGCAATTGCTGTTACCGTAACATTGAAAGTATCGGTAAAAGAAAGATAGGTAACCGTAATTGTGCTTGTTCCTTCCGCAAGTGTGCCTGACAG
>JAAYPU010000211.1 GCA_012519645.1 Clostridiales bacterium
AGATATGATAAGAGCTACATTAAAGAAATATGGCGCTCCTGAAGATTTGGTAATCGCTATAGAACCTGACCAAGTTAGTATAGAAGCAAGCGGCGAATTAATGAAGCAATGCGATATGGTTTTAGCAACCGGTGGTTCCGGTCTTGTTAAGGCTGCATACAGCTCAGGAACTCCTACAATCGGTGTAGGAACCGGTAATGCTTCCGTAATCGTTGACGGCTCAACAGATTTAGCCAAAGTTGCAAACATGGTTATGCGTTCTAAGACTTTTGATAACGCAACAAGCTGTTCAACAGAAAACAACCTGATCATCAATGAAGAAATATATGATGATTTCGTTAAAGCACTTGAAAAAGAAGGCGGATACTTAGTTAAAAACGGATCTAAAGAAAAAGATATCTTAAGAGAAGCAGTATGGCCAGACGGACATACATTGAGCAGACAAATCGTAGCTAAACCTATTGATGCAATTGGTCAAGTAGCAGGACTCAAACTTCCGGCAGGTACAAAATTCATCATGGTTGAAGAAGACGGAATAGGTCCTGACCATTTATTCTCCGGAGAAAAATTATCTGTAATTACAACACTTCACAAATACTGCGGATTTGATGATGCACTTAATAAATTAGAAGCAATATTAGATTATATGGGTCAAGGTCACTCCTGCGGTATTCACACAAGCCATGATTTCAGAGTATTAGAATTATCTGAAAGAATGAAGGTATCCAGAATAATGGTAAATCAACCGCAATGTCTTGCAAACAGCGGCGCATGGACAAACGGTATGCCATTTACAATGACTCTGGGATGCGGTACTTGGGGTAATAACAGTACAACAAGAAACGTTACTTGGGAAGACCTTATCAACGTTACTTGGGTATCTTATCCAATACCAAATACTCAACCTTCAGACGAAGAATTATTCCCAGCTTCAGTTATAGCATTCAACAAATAAGTATATTATTTTTAAAAAATATTATCAGGCATTTATTTTATGTAAATGCCTGATAATATTATAAAAATCATTGGAGGGTATCACCGTGTCAAGTATTAAAGAAATGAGCTTAAAATATAACCTTCACGCTTGGAGCGCGCAAAGTAAAATAAATCCTGAAGTCATTACAAAGGCTGAAGGTATATTTATCTGGAATGAAGATGGCAAACGTTTTTACGATATGTCTGCTCAATTAGTTAATATGAATCTTGGACACGGTCATAAAAAAATAATCCAAGCTATTAAGGATCAGGCTGAAAAACTAGCCTTCATATCTCCTGCTTACGCATGCGATGTGCGTTCTCAGGCAGCAAAAAAAATCGTTGAAGTCGCTCCGGATAACATGTCAAAAGTTTTTTTCACAAATTCCGGTGCCGAAGCAAATGAAAATGCAATTAAAATAGCTAAAATGTACACAGGAAAAAATAAATTTTTATCTATGTACCGCTCATATCACGGCGCTACTTATGGTGCTGCAAACCTTTCGGGAGAACCGAGAAGGTTTTTAAGTGAACAACCAGGCATACCCGGGTTCATTAAATTTGCAGGTCCATATCCATACAGACCGCCAAAGGGCATTACATTTAAAAATGAAGAGGATTGCACAGCTTACTATTTAGATATATTGAACGACCAGATACTCTATGAAGGTCCTAATAATATTGCGGCTATTTTTATAGAAAGTATCGTAGGAAGCAATGGAG
>JAAYPU010000212.1 GCA_012519645.1 Clostridiales bacterium
CAGAATAAAAAAAGAGGGCAGTAAAATACAGTAAAATGGAGTAAAATCCAGTAGAATCCACCCTCGACATGTGTTATATTATACCCGTAAAGGCATGGAAAAATATCGAGAGCACCAGATGCTGATTGAATAGGCCCTTAGGATAGATCGCCCAACGACTCCGGGGAAACGCAGCATTCTTGATAGCAAGCCCTAGGAGGTTAAATCTTCCGGGGCTTTTTCTATGCCTGAAACTAGTCGAACTGTAAACATTTTAGTTTCTTTTTTGCCTAGAAAGTTAATATATATATTAACCTATTGAAAAAATAAAGAACTTAAAGTATAATGGTATCAAATTTACCTAGAAGGTTAATACTAATATTAACTTAAAGGCAAAACAAGGAACTGGGTGATTCAATTAACATGAAGTATTATGAAGATTTCTTAAAGATGGAAGTATTTAACCTTAAGGATGCCCAAAAAGTTGTAGGGAGCATAGAAAACGCCAAGGTGTTATTAAATTCATATGTAAAAAATGGCCTTGTCAAGCGAGTACGCCGAGATTTGTATTGTGCTGTAAATTTAGAAAACAGAGATGCGCCGACTAATCGATATTTGGTGGGTAGTAAAATAAATGACAGTGCTTATTTGACATACCACTCTGCCTTTGAGGTCCATGGATTATCCCACCAGGTAAGTTTTGTAGTTTATGTGTCCTCAGAACAAAAGATATCCGATTTTGAATTTGAAGGAGTTTTATACAAATATGTGGGTAAAGGCATTAAAGAGGGTGTTACTCATTATCGTTTAAATGACAAGGTTAAACTGACAGATCTAGAAAGAACAGTTGTTGACTCCCTAGACAGGCCAGATTACTGTGGCGGGGTCCATGAATTAGATGAGATATTAAAAATATGTACGGTTCTGGATGAAACAAAGCTGGCAAATTATTTAGAAATGTATAATAAACAGATACTTTATAAAAAGGCAGGCTACTTCCTGGAGCGCCACCAGCAATCTTTAGGAATAACAGATGGTTTATTAAGTCTGATAGAAAAAAAGACCGGAAATACAAAAAAGTATTTAAGTGAAGAAGCACAAAATGGTAGCGGTGTGCTTATAAAAAGATGGGGCTTGATAGTGCCAAAAACTCTTGAAGTGAGGGATGATATATTTGTTTAGTCCAGATCGGAAATACTACCTGAAACTTTCTGAAAAAACAGGGTTTCACAAAGACGTAATAGAGAAGGTTCACCGGTTAATTGTTATACTAGAATTTATAAATAGCAATGCATTTTTAAAAGACCGATTAGTCCTAAAAGGTGGGACTGCCTTAAACCTTACTATCTTTGCTTTGCCCAGATTATCTGTAGATATAGATCTAGATTTTCACTCCTATGATAGCCGGGAGAAGGTACTTGAAGAACGGATTAAAGTAAAAGAATTGTTGTATGCACATTTAGAGAGACAAGGTTATGATATATCCAAAAAATCAAAAGACTATTTTGCTCTGGAATCAATTGTAGCTCGTTTTCAAAACAACGCAGGTAATTTTGATAATATAAAAATTGAGATAAACTATTCTTTAAGACATCATATTTGGCCGCCCGTAATGAGAAGAATAAATACAGATTTATTTGGGGCCAGAGGAGAAGTGAAAACTTTAGATGGCATTGAACTTTTGGCTTCCAAAACAGCGGCTCTGTTTAACCGTCTGGCGGCAAGGGATTTTTACGATTTATACAATGTGAAAAAGTATGGTATTCTTTCTGAAAAGGACTATGTCAGCTATTGTAAAGCTGTAGTTTTTTATGGTTCCATTTCAGGAGAAGCGGCAAAATTAAGTTTTTCTCCTAACCGGATGGACCAGCTAAAAATGAGAACAGTCCATCAGGATTTAGATCCCATGCTGGTTAAAAGTGAACGGTTTGAATTGGACAAAACCAAATCAGAAGTCAAGGAATTTCTAGTAAACAGTATTGTTTTAACATCAAGGCATAAAGAATATTTACAGCAGTTCTCCAGGGGAAGCTACCAGCCGGAGCTATTGTTTTCTGGGAAGACGCTGGAGAATATAAAACAGCACCCAATGGCAATTTGGAAAATTATGAATGTAGGCAAAAATAAACAAAATTAAAACCACAGGCAACAAAGCTTGTGGTTTTTCTATGCCCAAAAAACAGGACTGAATAATAATGAAAGGTGACTAAACTCACCGTAGAATACCACCACGACTATTAACGGAAATAACCAAGCTCTGACAGCAATTTGCTCTCAGGGCTTTTTCTATGGAGGTGTCACTATGAAATGCATATCCTGTCGCTTTGCCACCGTTGATGAATCCGCCAGTGATAAACACTGGAAGGCTTACGAGTGTGGCAATCCAAAGA
>JAAYPU010000018.1 GCA_012519645.1 Clostridiales bacterium
AAAGCGGAAATATCAATTTTACAAAATTCATAATAAGTTGGATTGCATTGTTTATATTAGCAATCGCTGTTGTTGTCTTTAAAGTTGAACGGAAAAACGCACAACGAATAAAGACTGATAAAACAGGAGCATTTGACAGCATTAATACTTTAAAATTTTATGAAGACAGAATAGTTTTTGAGAATACAGAGCTAAAGTCAACAGGTGAATTAAAGTATAGTCAATTTTATGCCTTACTGGAAAGTAAAGATTATTTTATTTTTTATTTAACAGTAAACCAAGCATCATTGGTAAGAAAAAAAGATTTAGATAATATTAGTGAGTTCAAGGAGTTTCTTGTTGAAAAGTTTGGGGAAAAGTTTAAAAGTATATAAGGCTGATAAATATCATAAAAGCTGTGATTACTTCGCGCCATTTAGCCGTCATAGGTTTAAATACCTTTGACGGTTTTTTATGCAAAATTAATGCAACTATACAATTGAAAAGACGATGATTCCGAGAATCGCAGAACTTAAAATCACCAATATGGGATGAAGCTTAAACTTAAAAATAAAAATCAATACTATCGGCAGTATTATCAAGCTTCCGATATTAAGAACATTTAAAGGTTGTTTTATTAAATCCATTATTGTGTTTTTTGAGATGCTGCTTTGAAACAAAGAGGTTTCAGCTATAAGTATGGCAGCGTTTGCAATTAATCCTACCACGACCGGACGAATACCATAAAAAATAGCTTTTGTGACCTGATGATCTTTAAACTTTTTCAGCTGTCGGGAAATAATAAGTGAAAATACAGCAGAGGGCATGGGAATTGCAACAGTTGCGACAAAAGCCCCCATTAAACCCGCAACGGAATACCCGACATAGGTTGCAGTATTGATGGCAAAAGCGCCCGGAGTCATTTGGGAGATTGCTACAATATTTGCAAACTCGGTTGAAGTGATCCAGCGATGGGAAATGAGTTCGTTTTGTATCAAAGAAATCATGGCAAAGCCACCGCCAAAATTGAAGAAGGATATTCTTAAAAACACTAAGAACAAATCTAAATATATCATTTAATAATCCCCCTTCTCATTTGTATCGTTCATTTTTCTTGGAGAAATATAGTTTAATAAAATCCCCGTTAAAGCGCCGGCAATAATTATCAGTATAGGATGCAGCCGGACAAATAATAGAAATATTATTGTAACTAGTGCGATCAAAGCAGTAGGTATATCGATGACGGAATTTTTCCCCATCTTAATAACAGAAACAAGTATAAGCCCCACAACACCTGTGCGGATTCCTAAAAATGCTTTTTGAACGATGGGAAGTTCCTGAAATTCCGTAAAAAAAGCTGCTATAATCACTATTACAATAAAAGAGGGCAAGATAACTCCAAACAGTGCTGCGAAGGTACCCCTTCTTCCTGCAATTTTATGACCGATGAAAGCGCAGGCATTTATGGATATGGCTCCGGGTATGCTTTGAGATAATGCAAAAAAATCTAAAATTTCCTCTCTACTTAACCAGTTCTTCTTTAATATCTCACGTTCCATCAGAGGGATCATTGCATATCCTCCTCCAAATGTGAATAAACCAATTTTGAAGAAGGTTGTAAAAAGGTCTATCAATTTATTTATATATTCTCTCTTGTATTTCATGTTATCCTCCTGCAGCTAAAATGAACAAGTGACCATTCAGCTCAAATTATGTATAATATAACACACTTAGCTTCAATTTTAAAGAAAGCTTAAGAGTTAGTATGCTTTAAAATTTATTATTGAGAACTTGTGATACAAGTAATACAATTGAATCGAAATATTATCACTATTTGTAAACAATTATTATAGGAGTGTCATTATGAAGAAAGTATATTGTACTCTTTTTGTTTTGCATTTAATTGTAGGACTGGGAGCAATGGCAGGCGGCATTGCAGCTATTTTGAATCCTCAAGCACCATTGGGCATGCCGGCAACAGCTTTGAAGTATGGCCCTTTTTCAGATTTTTTAATTCCCGGGATTATTTTATTCATAGTTATCGGATGCAGCAATATGGCAAGTGCGGCTGCAATACTTTTTAAAACAAAATTTCAAGGATATTTGAGCGGTTTTGCAGGCGGTGCTTTAGCCTTCTGGATCTTTATCCAATGTATTTTATTATTTGCTATACATTTTTTGCATATTCTCTTTTTTATCATTGGCGTTATTCAGCTTATTCTGGCAGCTATTCTTGCTTTCCATCATCATCTGTTTCCTACGGATATTATAATAAGGCTGTTTAACAGAATAAAAGAAAAAACGAATCAGAATGT
>JAAYPU010000213.1 GCA_012519645.1 Clostridiales bacterium
AAATTGCAGATGAAACTTTTGGCATTGGGATAGAAAACGTAACACAAATTATTGGTATACAGTATATTACTTTTATACCGCATCAACCGGAATACGTAAAAGGTGTTATCAATCTAAGGGGACAGATCATACCTGTTATGGAAGTAAGAATAAAATTCGGCAAGCCGGTAGTACCATACGATGACAGGACTTGTATTGTTGTTGTGAGAAAAGATGATATTCAAGTAGGGCTTATAGTTGACAGAGTGTCAGAGGTATTGAATATCAGGGAAAGTGAAATTGCACAAACACCTAATTTTAATGATTCTGTTAAAATAAAATATATCAGCGGCATAGCGCATCAGAACAAAGATGTGATTATTTTGCTGGATATAGACAAGCTTCTTGAAAATGAAACGATTGAAAAACAATAGGTGGAAATATGAATATATCGGAACAAGAATTTATAAAGTTTTCAAATTATATACGAAGCAACTTTGGTATCTCTTTATCTAATAAAAAGGTTACATTTCTTACAAGCAGGTTGGGAAGCATCTTAGAAAAAAGCAATTTTAAAACCTTTTCAGAGTACTATGATCATGTAACCAGCGATGCCAGCGGCGAATCTGTAATTGAAATGATTAATAAGATCACGACTAATTATACTTACTTTTACAGAGAAGAAAAACATTTTGATTATTTAAGAGAAACAGTTCTTCCGTATATTTATGAAAAAGAGATAAAAAACCGGGATTTAAGGATATGGAGTGCGGGATGTTCTTCCGGAGAGGAGCCTTATGCGCTTCAAATGATTATAAAGGATTTTTTTGCGGATAAGCCTGGCAGCTGGGATACTAAATTATTAGCAACAGACATTTCTACAAAAGCATTGATCAAGGCGCAAAGCGGGATATATCCTTTAGAATCCATAGAAAAAATACCGAAATCATGGAAAACAAAATATTTTCAAATTGCCGATCCAAAAAATGTTGTAGTCAAGGATGTTATAAAAAATGAAATAATTTTTAAGAGATTTAATCTGATGAACAGCTTTCCATTTAAGAAGAAATTTCATGTCATATTTTGCAGAAATGTGATGATCTACTTTGATGCAAAGACTAAAATTGACTTAATAAATAAATTCTATGAATTTACCGAACCGGGGGGGTATTTGTTTATTGGACACTCAGAAAGTGTTGACCGTGCATATTCTCAGTATAAGTATATACAACCTGCAATTTACAGAAAGGAATAACAATGGATAAAAGCATTATAAAGGTTTTAGTTATAGATGATTCTATGTTTATTAGAGAAGTATTTGCAAGAAAACTGTCAGAAGATATTGAAATAGAAGTTGTAGGCAAAGCAGCAGATGTATATGAAGCTCGTGATATGATTTTGCAATATCGTCCGGATGTGTTAACATTAGATGTAGAAATGCCTAAAATGAATGGCATAGAATTTCTGAAAAGATTGATGCCGCAGTATCCCATACCGACTATTGTGGTGAGTGCCGTAAGCGATAAAGTTTTTGATGCACTTAATGCAGGAGCTGTAGAATTTGTTACAAAGCCTTCAATGAATGTTAACATAGATGCGTTTATTAAAGATTTAACTGCGAAAATAAAGATTGCTTCCAAAGCAAAAGTTGAATATCCAAAAAGAACAGTTAAGATAAAAGATGAAATCAAAAAAAGCATTGAATACAATACCTTAGATATGGTTATCGCCATAGGGGCATCAACAGGCGGAACAAACGCTTTATTTGATATTTTGAAGGTGCTTCCTGAAAATATGCCGGGGATATTAGTTGTTCAGCATATGCCGCCTGTTTTTACAAAGCTGTATGCGGACAGGTTGAATAACAATTGTGCTTTAGAAGTAAAGGAAGCCGAAAATGGTGATGAAGTTAAATCAGGCCTTGTATTGATCGCTCCCGGAGGGTATCATATGCGTGTCCGTAAAAGCGGTTCAAGGCTTTTTGTAGAAACAGAAAAAGGAACTGAAACAAACAAAGTCAGTGGGCATTGTCCTTCAGTCGATGTCTTGTTTGAATCAGTAGCAAAGACAGTTGGTAAAAATGCCGTAGGTGTGATTTTAACAGGCATGGGCAAAGACGGTGCCAGCGGGTTATTGGAAATGAAAAAAGCCGGTGCGAAGACCATTGGACAGGATGAAAAATCTTCCGTTGTTTATGGAATGCCCAAGGTTGCCTTTGAAATGGGTGCTGTGGATAAGCAGCTTACTCTGTCTAAGATCCCAAAAGGGATATTAGATATGATTGAGGAGAAATAGCAATAGAAAATCAGAAATTTTTTGCATAAAAGCAAGGAGGTTAAATAATGTCAAAGAGAGTAATGATAGTAGATGACGCAGTCTTTATGAGAATGATGGTAAAAGATATTTTGGAAAAAAACGGTTTTGAGGTTGTTGCAGAGGCAGAAAATGGATTGACTGCGATAGAGCAATATAAGGCAACAAATCCGGATGTAGTGACGATGGATATTACTATGCCTGAGATGAATGGTATCGAAGCCTTAAAGGAAATAAGAAAATATGACCCGGCTGCTAAGATCATTATGTGCAGTGCCATGGGACAGCAAGCTATGGTTATGGATGCTATAAAATCAGGTGCTATAGATTTTATTGTTAAGCCTTTTAATGCTGACAGAGTTATGGAAGCCATAGGAAAAGCTCTTGGATTGTAAGCATAAATTTTCACCAAAGCCAGATAATGAGGTGATTTAATGAAAAACGTTCTTTCACAAGACGAAATTGATTCCTTGATAAATGCTTTATCTACAGGTCAGTTGGATACTGAATCTGTAGAAATAGAAGCAAGTCGTCCGCATGCAAAGGTATATGACTTTAGAAGACCAAACAAGCTTACAAAGGATCAAATGCAAACACTCCGAGGTATACATGAAAACTATGCCAGAATTGTGTCTAATATTTTGTCTAATCAAGTTAGAAATAATGTTAAGCTCACTATTGCATCTATAGAACAGGTTACCTTTGGTGAATATATTCGTTCAATACCAAATCCGACGATTATGGGGATGTTTACTGCAGAGCCGTTGGATGGAATAAGCATACTTGAATTAAATCCTGCATTTTGCTTTAACATGATCGATTTATATTTTGGAGGTGCAATGACACATAGGTTCAATGTACGCGAGTTTACAGATATTGAAATGATTATGACAAAAGAAATATTAAAAAGCATGATTGAAAACCTTAGAAGTGTATGGTCAGATGTTATTGAGATGGCACCGGTTTTAGAAGCCGTTGAAACAAATCCCTTATTACAGCAAGCGCTTCCTCATAATGAAACGGTAGTTCTTATGACATTTAAAGTACAAATTCTTGAAGAAAACACGTTTATAAATTTATGTATCCCCTATCGTACCATAGAACGTGTTTCAGACGAGCTTCATGCGAAAAACTATGACATCATGAAAAGCCGAAAAACCTTGAATGAATACAGAGAAGATATAGAAGCAGTATTAAACAGAGTTAAGGTGGATATGCGTGTTTTATTAGGCAAAACCCATATAACAGTCAATGATTTTGTGGAATTGGATGTGGGAGATATTTTGGAATTAGATACACGTTTAAGTCAACCCATGAAATTATTTGTTGAAAATAAGCCAAAATTTTACGTTCAACCTGGACTCTATAATAACAGGCTTTCTGTACAGGTTGTTAGTGATATAGGAAAGGAAGCAGAAGAAGATGAGTGATAAATTTTTATCTCAAGAAGAAATAGATTCTTTGATGCAAAAGAATCAGATGGTTAATGCAGAATTTGACGATTTAACTGTTTCTGAAAAAGATATATTGGGGGAAGTTGGGAATATATCTATGTCTACTTCTGCGACTACTTTATCTACATTGCTTAACCGTCAGGTATCTATTACAACTCCGAGAGTGGAAGTTACTACATTCAATAAGGTTGTAGAATCTTTAATCATGCCTTATGTCATACTTCAGGTGCAATTTGAAGATGGATTACATGGAAGCAATATTTTGATGATGTCAATAAGAGACGCCTCCATTATTGCCAATATAATGATGGGAGGAGACTGGTCCCAATTTAACGACAATGTTCTTTCTGATTTAGAATTAAGTGCTGTTTCGGAAGCTATGAACCAAATGATAGGTTCTGCTTCTACTGCGGTATCAACCATGCTGAACAGAAGAGTGGACATCGACCCCCCTCTTACTCAAGTGGGTGATTCGGCGAGTACGATCAAGATAAAAGGAATTCAAGGTGAGGAGCATCTTGCATGCATCGTTTTCAAGTTAGCCATTGATGACCTTATTGATAGTGAAATTATGCAGATTTATTCATTGGAAACCGCTAAAGAAATTGCAGACACCATGCTTGGCAGTATTAAAGAAACAGAACAAGTCAGTGCTTCTACGGCGGAACAGCCCAGAGCTGCTAAAAATGAAGAAATAAAAATAGAAAGTGTACAACAGGAACAAAAAAGAGAATATGAAAAGAACGTACAAGTTCAAAAACCTGAGTTTGTACCTCTGAAAGAATCCAAACAAGCGACTCAGTCAAGAAATATTGACTTGATTTTAGATGTTCCTTTGGAGATGAGTGTTATTTTAGGAAGAACTCAACGATCAATAAAGGAAATTTTATCCTTGGAACCGGGGTCTATAGTAGAGCTTGAGAAATATGCCGAAGAACCCTTGGATATCTATGTAAACGGTAAGCTTATCGCCCAAGGCGAAGTTGTAGTGCTGGATGAAAAATTTGGAATTCGAATAAATTCTATATTAAGTACAAGAGATCGTGTAGAATCATTAAAATAATTTTATAAAAATACTAAAATAAGTTTTAGTTTTTCCGATAATGAATGTAGCATGGTTTTTCCAAGGGTGGTGATAAGATGAAAGTAAATAATACAGGATATAACAAATATATAGAAAAGCTATACAAAGAAAATACTTATTCAGCAGGAAAATTAAAAGATGGAAAAGAAGGTAAGCCGCAGGATAGGATTGAGCTTTCTGATTCTTTTCAGGAAATAAAAAAATATTTTACTGAAATAGATTCAGATATCAATTTTGATCGTGTCAGCAAAATAAAAGATGCAATCGGATCAGGAACATACAAGATCTCATCTGAGGAGCTGGCTGGTAAGATAATTCAAAAAATGAAAGAATAAAACTAATAGATGATAGATGAAAGATGAGAGATGAAAGTTTAGGAAGGTTTTACTTCTTAAAATCCACTACGATGTAATGAATTCTATCTAATACATAATTAATAGTTATTGTAGTGGTTTGATTCATCAAACCTTTCAAAAATTATTCATTATTATTTAATAATTATTTTTGGGAGTGCAATATGGATAT
>JAAYPU010000214.1 GCA_012519645.1 Clostridiales bacterium
ATCCGCTAAATCAGAGAATTTTTTCGAATTATCGTTTAGCAGATTAATATTTGCTTTTTCTACCAAAATTGAAAGACTATTAGAAGAAGATAATAAGCACTTTCCCAGTCCGCCAATGCTTTCACTTATATTTTTCTGCTTGTAAACCGCTTCATATACATGCCTGAACCCATCTGTAACTTCTTTTGATATATCTTCCACATCCTGTACTTTATAACTTATCCTTTCAGAAAGCTTTGCTTCTTCTTCAATTGCCTCAGTAATAGTTTGCACCATTGCCTGAATATCCATATATGTCTGCTCGATCCGGCTCAGACTTAACTCTACATTCTTTGAGCAATTTACACTTGTAGCAACGTTTTCTACATTTTCTTGAATTTGTGTATCCAAATTGATCATCCCATCAAAAATTTGTTTTATAATACTGCTTATTTCATCAACAGCTCGTTTGCTTTGTTCCGCCAGCCTTCTGATTTCATCAGCGAGAACAGCAAACCCTCTTCCTGCAGTTCCTGCCCGTGCAGATTCTATCGTAGCATTCAAAGCTATGATTTCCGTTTGCATTGCAATATTTTTTACCGATGTTACTATGTCTCCGATCTTATCAGTCGAGCCTTTTAAACGGTTGATATACTCAGCAGTATTCTGGGATGATTCTTTGATGCTTTCTACAGAATGAACGATTTCTAATATTTCTCCCATGCTTTCATCCAATACTTCTTTTGACTGCATGCTTGAATATTTAACCTGATTGGAAGTTTCTTTAACTTCATTCAGAATATTGGCTATATCTTTGATTTCACTCATCGCTAAAAGGATTGCATCCTGACCGTTTACATTAAGCTGTTGCATTTCTTTTGCCTTTTCGTTGAGCTGCTGGGTCACAATATCGTTTTCAACTAAAATTGAGGACAATTCATCAGTGGCTGACGTCACCTGACTTGAAGCTACCTGAACTTCGAAAATATATCGGCATATTTTATTGCGCAGCTTTAAGATAGATTTATACATTTCTTTATATTCATTTTGAAATACATCCTTGTCCGGCTTGAAGCTGTAGTTGTCATTTATAATTTCATTGATAAATTCCAAAAGAAACTTTAATTGTTCTCTTTCATCCATACTTTTTATATCCTCCTTTAATAGAATTTTTAAGCTCGATTAATACGAATAATTTTGTTGTATTCATTTCTTTTAATATTGCTCCCCCTCTTCTCTCCCAAAAAAACAAGAGCTCCAGAATAATTAATTCTAAAGCTCCGTCGCTTTTAAATATAAAATTTATAAAATTGTACCATGTAAATAATAAACAATCAAGTTTATATAACTAATAACTAATAACTAATAGTTTAGGAAGATTTTGTGTTTTATAAACACAAAAATCTACATCTTATAACTGACAACTGATAACTGTGAGATAATGAAGAAATTTTGTGAGCTTAGTTTCAAAAAACAAAAAGTACCGTCCCTAATGTTTACTATAAATTGTAGATTTCTAATGACAACTGAAAGCAAAATTTCAACCTTAACTCTTAGTTATTAGTTATTAGTTATTAGTTTTGTCAGTATTTCCGTTTTAATTCTTTGGCACTTTTCCTCAGATTTTTGCATAGATTTGTCTACACATGAAAAATAAATTTTAAATTTGGGTTCAGTTCCCGAAGGTCTCAAAGCCACCCAAGAACCGCTTTCCATATTAAATTTTAAAACATTTTCTTTAGGCAGCCCCGTATTTTCCATTAAATAATCAGTAACGGTCACTTTTTCTCCGTCTATTTCACGTAAAGGATGGTTTCTTATTTTGCTCAGAATATTATCCATCTTCGCCATGCCGTCGATGCCTTCAAAAGTAATGTTGTAAAGATATTCAAAATAATATCCGAATTGCTCATAAATCTCTGTCAATCTATCATAAACCGTTTTATTCTGAGTCTTATAAAATGCAGCCATTTCGGCTAATAATAAACATGCATTAACTGCATCCTTATCCTGAGCATGATTTCCGGATAAAAAGCCATAGCTTTCTTCATACCCGAATAAAAAGGTATTTTTCTTGTCTTCTTCAAATCGAGTCATCATCTCTCCGATATATTTAAAGCCCGTTAAAACCTCCCGGACTTCAACCCCGGCTTTCTCCGCTATATTTTTTCCTAAATTGCTTGTTACAATAGTCTGTATGACAACAGCATTTTCAGGGATATTTCCGTCACCATGAATCAGATAATCTATCAATAAGGCTCCTATCTGATTTCCGTTTAAAATTATATATTTACCTACATCTTCTTTTACGGCAATTCCCACCCGGTCACAATCCGGATCTGTTGCCATTACGATATCGGCGTTATGCTTATCCGCCAGCTTTATTGACATATCTAAAGCTTCAGCATTTTCAGGGTTAGGCACATTTACCGTAGAAAAATCTGGATCAATACAATTTTGCTCGGCTGTGACATATACTTTTGTAAAGCCGCTCCTTTTCAAAACCTCCGGAACTGCATACATACCTGTCCCATGTAATGGAGAATATACTATTTTAATATCTTCCTTTTTTATATCCGGATTTCTTTGAAGTTTTAATATGGCTTCATAGTACTTTTCATCTACTTCATTCCCAAGGGAAGTAAAAAGCGGGTGCTGCTTAAAATCCTGATCATACATTTTAATCTGCCGAAAAGAATCCATTTTAGAAAATTCATCTATTATAGGCATCATAGCATCAGGAACAAGCTGACCGCCATATTTGCTGTATAGCTTATAACCGTTATATTCCTTCGGATTATGACTGGCTGTAATGACTATGCCCCCGGCAGTATTCAAATAACGGACGGTAAAGGATAGCTCTGGAACGGAACGAATACCTTCAAACAAATATACAGGCACATTATTCCCCAAAAGGACCCGAGCCGCTGTTTCCGCAAATTCTTTGGATTTATGGCGTGTATCATACGCAATGGCCACACCGGCCTCGTTAACACCGGTATTGATTAAATGATTAGCATAGGCTTGAGTTGCTTTCGCTACCTGATATATATTTATTCTGTTTGTACCGACACCTATTTTTCCTCTCATTCCTGCCGTTCCGAAAGATAAGTCACGACAAAAAAGCTCTTCAACGAGAGCTTTATCTTCAATTATAGATTTTAGATACTCCTTATCTTCTGTTTTGACAAACGGATCGCTAAGCCATTCAGCGTAAACTTTATAAGCATCCATAGGACCCTCCGGTTATTAAAAGAGTATAGAGTATAGCTCAAATCATAAATAAAAGATAAAAGATAATAGTATCGGTTAGAATTTGACATAGTCAAATTCTTTCATTAACTGTTATATGTTATTTATTATCTATTATCTACTTTAATTTGGACTCGGACTGAGAACACTAATCACTAATCCCTTTTCCCTATACCTGAGACCCGAGACCTGACACCAGTTACGCATCTATGATCGCAAAGGACAGTTCTGCTTCGCAGGCAAGCTCTTCTCCGACATAAGCATAGGCCTGTGCTTTTCCAATGCTACTTCTCAGACGTGTTATTTCCACCTTAATGGTCAGGGTGTCTCCCGGCACTACCATTCTTCGGATTTTACAATTATCGATGCCCGTGAAAACACCAAGTTTATTTTCTGCATTTTCTTTATATTTTATAACAATAACACATACCTGTGCCATGGCTTCCAATATAAGTACTCCCGGCATTATAGGATTCCCCGGGAAATGACCTTGAAAAAAGGGCTCATTTATAGTAACATTTTTTATCGCAACGGCACTTTTTTTAGGCTCGATTTCCAATACTTTGTCAACAAGAACAAAAGGATATCTATGGGGAAGAATACTGAGTATCTCTTTAATGTCTATCAAATCATTTTCCTCCTTTTAATACATATTTCTTTTTCTGTTAATCGAATTTTTTTCAATTAGCTCTATAGAATTCAATGATTTACCTGTGCCTATTGCTACGCAGGATAATGCATCATCAGCTATATAGGCATTGATACCGGTACACTCACTTATACGCTTATCGATTCCAGATAATAATGAACCTCCGCCGGTCATAATAATACCTCTGTTGCTGATATCTGCCGCTAATTCAGGAGGTGTGCTCTCTAAAACGGAATGTACCGCTTCGCAAATAGCTTCCAATGGCTCATCCAATGCTTCCATCATTTCTTTAGAGGATATTTCTATAGTCTTTGGAAGACCCGTTACCAGGTCTCTGCCTCTGCATTCCTTTGTTATCACTTCTTCTCTTGGATATGCTGTTCCAATAGTAATTTTTAATTCTTCGGCAGTTCTTTCTCCTATATAAAGCTTATGCTCTTTTCTCATGTATTTTATTATAGAGTCATCAAATTTATCTCCTGCTACTTTGACAGATTGGCTTACTACAACTCCTCCTAAAGAAATAACTGCTACATCCGTCGTACCGCCTCCGATATCAATTACCATGATACCATCGGGTTGGGAGATATCTAAACCTGCACCGATAGCTGCAGCAATTGGTTCTTCTATAAGGTATGCTACCTTACCTCCTGCCTGCGTCGCTGCTTCCCTTACTGCTCGTTTCTCTACTTCTGTTACTCCGCTTGGCACACAAACTACAATTTTAGGTCTGAAAAAACGGTGTACACCACATGTTTTTTTGATGAAATACTTCAGCATTCTTTCCGTAATGTCATAATCGGAAATAACACCATCCTTCAAAGGCCGGATAGCAATAATATTACTAGGTGTTCTTCCCAGCATTTTTCTTGCTTCATCACCAACTGCAAGGATTTCATTTGTATCTTTATTAATAGCCACAACAGAAGGCTCATTTAATACAATTCCTTTTCCCTTAATATAAACCAATACCGTTGCCGTGCCGAGATCTATACCTACTTCAGTAGATAATGCCATATTTCATCACATCCTCTGTATATCGTTATTCTAATTTTCTTCTCGATTCTATTCTATATAAAAAGCATCCATCATTCAATTATTTTGTAAATTTTTATCTATAAAAGATAATTTGTTGACCCTGAAATTCCATAATTATATAAATTACCATTTTAATGCCACTTTTATTTAATATAAAAATCTATACTTTATATAATATTCACTTTTGCATGACTCTGCAAAACTCTTAATTCTTAATTAGCAGTAGAAATCTACAACGTTTCGTAAACGAAACTCCTACGCAAGCAAAGCTTGCTAAGCTGTCCGTTTTTCCAATACAGCTAAAGCTATGAAAAACGGTAAGCTAAGATTAATTTGAGTAAATTTCAGATATGAAATTTACTCAATCCTTTTATGTTCTACTTGCATTTTGCCCTGCATATTATTTTACAAAAGAGAAGTATTGGAGGATGCAGATGGTGAAGGATTATATAGAAGAAAGAACGTTAGATGCTGCGAATTATATAATAAACAAGGAAGCAACTGTTCGACAGACTGCTAAAATTTTTGGCGTAAGCAAAAGTACCATACATAAAGATGTAACAGAAAGATTACCAAAACTTAATCCCTTAGTAGCCAAAGAAGTAAAAACAATTTTAGACAAAAATAAAGCAGAAAGACATATCAGAGGGGGTCAGGCTACTAAGATGAAATACGAAATGGAAAACAATATCGGAGCGGATGAAATTAATTAAAATGCAGGCTGTAACAGTCTGCATTTCATTTAGTGCTGAATTTTATTTTATGCTTAAAAACTCTTTAGGATCTTGATGCTTATTATTCTGTATGACTTCGAAATGCAGGTGAGGCACCTCTATCGTTTCAAAAAGTGCCGTATCTCCAACTCCACTTATTACATCACCTTTTTTAACTTTCTGTCCGGTCTCTACCATTTCGGCAGTGCTTAAATTAGAATATACCGTTGTTATATTGTTTTTATGAGATATCCATATTGTGATCCCCATATCTTTAGTTTCTTCTACCTTTGAGATCACGCCGTCGGCAGCTGCACTAACAGGTGAATTAAGCGGCGCTTCTATGTCAATTCCCGAATGTACTATATACTGATCCAATGTTTTCGAATAAATCAAAGTGCCTTTTGTATAGTCCAAACACACAGTTCCTTGTACAGGCACAGAAAATACCGGCATATTGCTGATCACTTCATTCGCTATATTTTCGCCCTCTTCTTTTATTACTTCTTCGGTATTATCGTTATAAACTTCTTCCTGCTGAATTGCTGCTGATTCAATGTTTTCTTCTTCCTCAGCTGCCCTTGTATAATTGCTTTGATTGTTCTGAACGTAATTTTTATTCTCAAGGCTATTGATATTTTCCAGTCTGTCTACATTCACTTTTACAGTCCATACCGTCGCAGCAGCCACAATACAAAAACAAATAAAAAGTACCAAATAAAAGCCTTCCGTATTTACTGTCCTGATAATTTTCCGGATGATTTCATTATTATTAAACTTAGGTATTTTGATTTCCCTTTTGTTATATCTCATTATTATCACCTCCAATACTGTATTATTTCCATATAATAGAATTTCATACAAATGCAAATGATAACTGATAACTAAAAACTAATAACGAGGTCTTGGGTCTAAGGTCTTTAGAACTAATAACTAATAACTAAGAGTTAAGGAAGAAATTTTGCTGAAAGCAAAATTTCTTCATTCAATCATAAATCTTAAATCATAACTTAATATGATGCTGCGCATCAGTCGGGAGTAGGTCACAGGTCTCAGGAATCAGTGATTAGTGATTAGTGATTAGTGGTTAGTGGTTAGGGTTCCTGAAAAGTCTGGAGTAGCTTTCAGGTTTCAGGTGTCGGGTTTCAGTGAATTGAAAAATAATAATGAATAATTGACAAAAAAAGGAATTTTGCTTAATGCAAAATTCCCACCTTGTCTTTCAACTTTCAGTTTTCAGTTTTCAGTTCATATAATAGCAGTCCTGCTATTATAGGGGCTGCTATTGCAGTAAATATTCCTGCCAGGCCCATTGCCAAAGAGCTCATGGCTCCTTCAATTTCGCCTTCTTTAAAGGCTCTGGCTGTTCCGATTGCATGGCACATGCTTCCCAGAGCAATTCCCTTTGCAACTTTATTTTTTATTCTTAATAAACGAATCACTTCCGGACCAAAGGTGCCCCCAAATATTCCTGTAAATACTACCATAGCAATGGTCAACTCAGGAATTCCTCCTATAATACTTGAAACTTCAATAGCAATGGGGTTGGTAACTCCTTTTGGTATCATTGATACAATTATTTCTTTATTCGCTCCAAAAAGCCATGCAAAAAATATACAGCATCCCATTGTAGTCAGGCATCCGCAAACAACACCTGCTATTATAGGAACAATATTTCTCTTAAGAATATGTATGTTTCTGTAAAGAGGCACAGCAAGAACTACCGCTGCAGGCGCAAGCATATAATTCAAAAAAGCATTTTGCTTATTATATACCTGATATTCTACTCCGAATATTTTCAATATAATAATAACCATTATCGATGCCGTCAAAATAGGCTGTAAAAAAGGATATGGAAACCTTTCATGGAGCTTCAAACCTGCCCAATAAGAGATCAGCGTCAAAACCATCCCAAAAACAGGTATACTTACCAATGTATCCGTCATTTCACTCATCTCCCTTTTTCATAAGTAATTCAGTAACCTTTCCGGCAACTAAAAAACCTAAAATAATACTTATAAGCAATGGGATAAAAATGGCTAAAAATTCCTTCTTAAATAAATCAAAATAAAGCATGATTCCTGCCGAAGGAGCTATAAAAAAAACAGGAAGGTATTGAATAATAAATGCCGATACATCTTCAGCATCTTCTCTTTTTATTATTTTGGCTATCAGTGCCAGCAATAATAATACCATCCCCACTACGTTTGCAGGTATGGGCAAATGCAATAAAGATACTATTACATACCCTAAATACAGTATGAAAAATACTATTGCAAATTGTTTTACTATCTTCATAATTTCTACTCCTAAAAAAATTATTGAATAAGCATAATATATCATATTTCATAAGAATTTATTTGATATTATTTGAAAATATATTATATTATATATAACAAAACATTAGGAGGAATTTATCGTGAATAAATATTTAATGGCAGTACCCGGCACACGTCAAATCAGCGGAGACGATAAAATATTCGGAATAAGTAAAGCTGCACAGGATATGGCTGCAGAAGTGGGTGCGGACAAGGTAATCAATGCAACTATTGGTGCTTTGCTGGATGATGAAGGAAATCTTATGGTTATGCCTAGCATCATTGACATATATAGAAGCCTGTCACCTGCGGAAATCGCAGAATATGCCCCTATTGCAGGTGTGCCCTCTTTTTTGAAAAATGTTAAAAAAGCTGTTTTTGGAAAATATACTCCAAACGGTTATATTGAATCTGTTGCTACTCCCGGCGGCACAGGTGCCATCCGAAACACGATTCAAAACTATTCTGCTTTAGGAGATACGGTTTTAACGACAGATTGGTTTTGGAGTCCTTACAAAAATATATCTGATGAATTAGGAAGGAAGCTTGATACTTTTACTATGTTTGATGCTGATAAGAATTTAAACCTATCTTCTTTCAGCAGCAAGGTAGAAGAAATATTATCAAGACAAACTCAGCTCGTTATCATTTTCAATGCTCCCGCACATAATCCTACAGGGTTTACACCTTCAGACAGCGAGTGGGACAGTATTGTAGATATTCTCAAAAAGAATGCAGATAATACAGATAAAAAAATAATATTCTTTATAGACGCTGCATACATTGATTTTGCTGGCGAAGAAGATGCATCCCGTGCTTTCTTCTCAAAGTTCTCGGACCTTCCTGAAAACATATTAGTAATCGTGGCTTTCAGCATGTCAAAAGGTTATACTCTATATGGAATGCGAAGTGGCGCGATGATTTGCGTAACACCTAGCGCAGACATTGCTGCGGAATTTAAAACCGTAAACATGTTTTCCAACAGAGCAACATGGTCAAATGGCACACGACCTGCAATGATGATATTGAGCAAAATATTTGAAGATGAAACGCTATATAATAAAGTGGCAGCTGAGAGAGCTGAATTCAGAAAAGTTTTGGATGACAGGGCTAAGGTCTTTATAGAATACTCAAATAAGTATGGTTTGGAAATGTGTCCTTTTAAGGGCGGATTCTTTATTACCGTTCTTTGTGACAATGCGGAGGAGATAGGCAAAAAACTTCAAAAAGAAGGTGTCTTTATGGTTCCTATAGGAAAAGGACTCCGCTTTGCTGTATCCGCCGTATCTGAAGAAAAATGTAAAATCGTACCCGAAAAAATTGCAGCAGCAATTGGAAAATAAATACAACACAGCAATTTTTGACTAATCGTTAACAATCCAAAGGACTTTGCCCGGCAAAGTCCTTTTTTATTAATTTTTTTCGATATTTGAAAAATAATTATTTACATATTCATAATTAGTTTTTGTCCTTAGTTACAGGAAATTTCAATTATAAATTTTCCTTATATGCCTTATTTGTTAATTATTTTTCAACTAAAAACATCTTGGAAAAAGTGTCAATAACATTCAAAAATGTCACCCCTAAATCGAGCTAATTATCGGGCGAAAATGTCACCCCCTGATTAACTCAGCCAGGGCAGAATAAAAAACAGCTAGGCCATTTTCCTTAGAAAGATATCTTCGAGCATTGTGAAGATATCACTGTAGGTTTCTCCATAGATCTGCTTTACTGCGAGAGACTGACCATACTTGTAAGGATGATCATCCGGCACTCCATGCGGGGTATAGGGCTCTTTCGCAGGAGCCGGCTTTCTCTTTGGAGGTATGTAATCAAGGACGTTGAAAACAATACCTCGGTATTGAAGCTTGATACCGAATTTAGGGCTTGTAAGAACTTTGCAGCGGGCATTGGGAGGAATCATTCCTGAATATGCGCCTTCCTCCACCTTAAAGCTTTTTCTGGAGAAAGAGAATACTCCTCCTGCATCCACGATTCGCTCCTCCTTAACGCAGAGGATATAGTCGATGTTCATTTCATCAGAAGGCTTATGGAACATGGAATCCGCAAGTTCCGGTTCAACAGCGAATTCACTGTTGAAGGCATAGATATACGTTTCAAGGAATTCATTTGCAGCATCAATGGTAGTGATCCCTCGGATCGCGAATTCCACGGGAAGCCTGCTCTGGAGCGTTCCCCAAAGCCGTTCGACTCGTCCTTTGGCTTGCGGGGACCGGGCAGGGATGAGCTCAACAGAGAGTTCTCTGAGACATCTCCCGAATTGAGTGTCATTGACCGTAACAGAAGAATCAATCTTAGCTCTTTCTGTGTTTGGGGACTGGAATATGGTATGTCGGTCAGCATACAGGCTCATAGGAATTCCGTAGTTATGGATCGTTCTTCTGAGCATTTCAAAATAGCCGTGCAGACATTCGTTCTTACACATGTAAAGGGCAGTGATCTGGCCGGTAGCATCATCAATGGCACCATGGATGGAATATTTCTTTCCGTCCTTCTTAAACCAGGAAAACGGAGTCGCATCAACCTGCAAAAGCAGACCGGCTTGAGGGCGCCGCTTTCTCCTCCGATGGGGCTTGAACCTCCGTCGTTTTTTGGGGGATTTGATGTCGGCATTGGAAAGTATGCTGTGCAGTGTTGAGTAGGACACGTCAATTCCATGATGTTCGGAGAGAAGTTCTCTGAAGTGGCAGAAGTTTGCGGTTACATACGGGTCAGATTTCTTCAGTGAGACGATTTTGTCTATGGTTTCTGAAGGAAGGGCGTTATGGGCAGTATGTAAAGAGTTTTTGTGAACGACAGCAGCAGGGCCCAATTCCCTCACTTTCTTTTTCAGGCGCTGCACTTGACGTTCTGATAGCCCTAATGCTGATGCTGCTTCAGCCACAGTAAGAAATCCTGCGTTGGCCTTGTTGATGATATCGAGTTTATTAAGTTGTTTTCGAGTCAAACTTATCACTTCCTGTTTCATAAATTTATTTTACAACAGGGGTGACATTTTCGCTCGATACTTTACATACTGACATTATCGCAAGATAACAACAAAACATCTTGGAAAAAGTTGCAAAAATACTTAATCTATTATATAATGACAATAAATTAACGATAATAAATTAACGATAAACAACTTAACATTGTCATTTTTATCTATTCTTTCTAGGGTTAATGTTATGTGGATTCAATGCACTATTAATCCTTGCAACGCATCTTATAACAATTTTATTCTTTATTCCTATTCATTTTTTCTACCATTCACAACAAGTATTCCAAATTTTTTCTTGTACCTTTATTATCAATAATTATTTAAAGAGAGGTGATTTAATCATGAAAGAATCATCACAATGCTGCTGTGATGAAGGTCTTGAAGAAAGGTTGAAGCATGTAGAAAGAATCATTGATGACTTTGTACAAAAGGATGCAAATCTTATTCAAATATTGCATATGGTACAAAATGTCTATGGATCGATTCCTTTGCACATTCAGCAAATTATTTCTGAAAAGACTGGGAAACCCTTATCAGAAATATCGGGGGTAATCAGCTTTTATTCCTTTTTCTCCACAAAACCAAAAGGCAAACATACCATTAAGGTATGCCTGGGTACAGCATGTTACGTGAGAGGTGGTAAAAAAATCGTTGACAGGCTGCAGGAAATGCTTGATGTAGAAGTCGGAGAAACAACCACGGACAGATTATTTACACTTGAGGTTGTCCGCTGTATGGGAGCTTGCGGCTTAGCGCCAGCTGTTTCTATAGACGAAAAAGTGTATAAGCAAGTCAATCCTGATAAACTTAATACCCTCTTAGAAAAATACTATCCGAAGGAGGGGAAATAATGAAAAAAATAACTTCTATAGATTCATTAAGGCAAATTGCTAAAGAATATAAGAAAATCGAAAGTAAATATGAATATATACTGCATGTCTGCTTCGGTGCATCCTGTGTTTCCTCAGGAAGTGAAGAAGTAGCAGATGCTTTAAATGCAGCTTTAGACAAGTATAATATTTCCGACAAAGTTTTGATCAGAAAAACCGGATGTATTGGCGCTTGTGACAAAGGTCCTTCTTTATATATAACACCCGGCGACACATACTATACAAATTTGGTTGCCGAAGATATGGAAAGGATCGTTTCAGAACATCTTATTCAAGGAAATATCGTAGAAGAAAAATGTTATTTAGACGATTCAGGAACATCTTATATTACTAATATCAACGACATTCCTTTCTTTAATAAACAGAAGAAAATCGTGTTGAATAATTGCGGTGTCCTTGATTATTCATCCATTGATGGATATATTTCCAGAGAAGGCTACATTGGCTTTGCCAAAGCTATCTTAGAAATGACTCCCAAAAAAGTTGTAAATGAATTAAAAGAATCTGGATTAAGAGGCCGTGGAGGCGGCGGATTCCCTACCGGTCTTAAATTAGAACTTGCATTAAAAGAAAAAAACGATATGAAATATTTGGTATGTAACGCCGACGAAGGTGACCCAGGTGCATTCATGGATCGTGCCCTGTTAGAAGGAGATCCCCATGCAGTGTTAGAAGGCATGCTTTTAGCCGGATATGGCATCGGCGCTTCAAAAGGCTTCATCTACGTCCGCGCTGAATATCCTCTTGCTATTGAAAGAATCGAACATTCCATTAAACAAGCAAGAGAATACGGACTATTAGGTAAAAATATAATGGGCACTGATTTTTCATTTGATATTGAAATACGTATAGGCGCAGGTGCTTTTGTATGCGGTGAAGAAACCTCTTTAATGCATTCTATTGAAGGCAAGCGTGGGGAACCACGTCAAAAACCTCCTTTCCCAAGCACAAGCGGTATCGATGGGAAACCGACGGTTATCAACAATGTAGAAACTTTAGCTAATATCGCTAAAATTATATTGAAAGGTGCCAATTGGTTCAGGCAATTCGGTACAGAAGACAGCAAAGGAACTAAAATATTCGCTCTTGCCGGAGCTGTAAAAAATACAGGTATTATTGAAGTTCCTATGGGAACAACTTTAGGAGAAGTTTTATTCGACATCGGCGGCGGTACAAAAAATAAAAAACAATTTAAAGCTGCCCAAACAGGAGGTCCCTCCGGCGGATGTCTGACTCCGGCACAGCTTAATACACCTATCGATTATAATTCCTTGAAAGTCCTCGGAAGTATTATGGGTTCCGGCGGGCTTATAAGCATGGATGAAGATAACTGTATGGTGGATGTGGCAAGATACTTTATGGAATTTGTAAAAGATGAATCCTGCGGTAAATGTCTGCCATGCCGTGTAGGTACTACCCGTATGCTTGAAATACTTGAAAAAATTACAAAGGGCCATGGTGAAGAAGGCGATATAGAAAAGCTTATCGAATTAGGTGAAAATATTAAGGAATCAGCTTTGTGCGGTCTCGGTCAAACAGCACCAAATCCGGTTTTAAGCACAATCAAATGGTTCCGCGATGAATATGAAGAACACATATATCAGAAAAAATGCCGTGCCGGTGTATGCCAGGAAATGATGATTTCTCCATGTGAAAATGCATGTCCTGCCGGTGTAAACGTTCCGGGATACCTTGCTTTAATATCTGCCAACAAAGTAAGAGATGCCTATGATTTGATAAGACAGGATAATCCTTTCCCGGCAGTGTGCGGAAGAGTTTGTACTCACCCATGTGAATCTAAATGCAGAAGGGGTCAAGTAGATGAACCTATAGCAATCGCTGCATTAAAAAGATATGCTGCAGATGTTGTATATGCACTTGACGAACCTTTCCAGGAAGAAAAACTGCCATTAAAAGATAAAAGTGTAGGCATCATCGGCGGAGGGCCATCAGGTCTTTCGGCAGGTTATCATCTGGCCAGATTAGGTTATGATGTTACTGTTTACGAAGCTGCAGACAGAGCAGGCGGATGTCTAGCACTAACAATTCCGGAATATAGACTTCCAAGAGATATACTTCATAAAGAAATAAAAGCAATAGAAAATATAGGTGTTAAAATTCTTAGAAATATGCGTGTAGGTAAAGACATCGCTTTTGAAGAGGTAAAAAGAAGACATGACGCCGTTTACATCGCAACAGGTACTCATATTGCGAGAAAAATGGGAATCAAAGGCGAAAATTTAGCAGGAGTTTATCCGGGATTTGAAATTCTTCAAATGCCTAAAGACGTTATTAAAAGAATTGTAGAAGGCAAAAAAATTGCAGTAATTGGAGGGGGCAATACTGCTATAGATGTGGCTCGCGTTACCAAACGACTAGGTGCAAAAAGCGTAGAAATCATCTATAGAAGAACCATTGACGATATGCCCGCAGATGAACTGGAAATTAGAGAAGCATTATATGAAGGTGTCATAATCCATACCATGGTAAATCCGGTTGCAATCCTTGGAAACAAGGAAGTTGAAAAAATAAGACTCTTAAAACATGCTCCGGGTCGTTTTGATGATACAGCAAGAAAGGTCAGCGTTCCAATTGAAGGTTCCGAATATGATATTGACGTTGATGTGGTCATACCTACTATTCGTCAGAACGAAGACTTATCCTTCATGGGTATCGAGTCTATTAAGCTTAACAGCACCTCGGGCACTTCCAAAACAGATATTGAAGGTGTCTTTGCAGGTGGTGACGTATTACAAAGATCAAGTACTGTTATAGAAGCTATTGCCGACGGAAAGCAGGCAGCTATTGATATTGATATTTATCTTGGCGGAAAGGGAATATTAAATAAAGGAAAAGAAATTGAAATTCCAAAACCTGATGATGAACAAGATTTAGCTGAGCATCCTCGTTTCACTTTCCCAAGTCTGCCGCTTGAAGAACGTCAAAATAACTTTAATGAAGTTTTCAGTCGTTTCGATAAGCTGAGTGCCATTGCAGAAGCAATGCGTTGCCTCAGATGCGACAGACGGTAGGAGGTGATAATATGAAAAATGTGAATATTAATATTAATGGTATGACTTTTGAGGCAGATGCAAACGATACCATATTGGAAGCCGCTAAGAAGAATGGCATTATCATCCCGAGTCTGTGCTATTTGAAGGATGTGCACGAAGGTGGATATTGCAGAGTTTGCGTTGTAGAGGTAGATGGAGAAAAAAATCTAAGAACATCATGTAACACAAAAGTTAAAGAAGGCATGGTAGTAAAAACTAATACACCAAAGGTTAAACAGGCAAGAAAACTCGTTTATGAGCTATTACTGTCCAATCACCCCAAGGATTGCCTAAGCTGTGCAAGGAATCAGCATTGCGAACTACAGGAATTAGGAGAAATCATACAAATAGACGAAGATCGTTTCACCGGTGTACTCTCTAATACTAGTATTGATGATTCTAATCCATCTATAGTAAGAGATGCATCAAAATGCGTCCTGTGCAGAAGATGTATTACTATGTGCAACGAAGTGCAAGGCGTTGGCGCTATTAACATTCAAAACCGAGGCTTCGACTCATATATCGGCTCAGCGGAAACATTGGATTTAAAGGATACCAATTGTGTATTATGCGGCCAATGTACGACTGTATGTCCTGTCAATGCTCTTAAAGAAAAGGATTCCATTGAAGATGTAATAGCAGCTTTAAATGATCCTAATAAGCGCGTTGTCGCTCAAACTGCTCCTGCAATACGTGCAGCACTGGGAGAGGAATTTGGATTCGAACCGGGAACATTAGTAACCGGGAAAATGGTAGCTGCATTAAAGCTTATGGGATTTGATGATGTATTTGATACAAACTTTGCAGCAGACCTGACCATTATTGAAGAAGGGACAGAATTTTTAGGAAGAGTTAAAAAGGCGTTAACTAAAGAAAAAGCAGTGCTTCCAATGATCACAAGCTGCAGTCCCGGTTGGATCAAGTATATTGAGCATACCTTCCCTGACTTACTTGGACATCTTTCAACCTGTAAGTCACCTCATATGATGCTTGGGGCTTTAGTTAAGAGCTACTATGCAGAACAAATCAATGAAAAGCCTGAAAATATTTATGTGGTTTCTATAATGCCTTGTACAGCCAAAAAATTTGAATGTACAAGAGAAGAAATGCCAAATGATGTAGATGCGGTTCTTACCACCCGTGAGCTTGCAAGGATGATCAAAGATTTCGGTATAGATTTCAAAAACTTAAAGGATAGCAGCTTTGATCCGATTCTGGGTCTGTCATCCGGTGCTGCTGATATTTTCGCCAATACAGGCGGTGTAATGGAAGCAGCAATCAGAACGGTTTATGAGGTCATTACCGGCAGAGAAGTTCCTTTTAAAGATTTGCATATCAAACCCATTATGGGGTTGGAAGGAATCAAGGAAGGTTCCCTTCTGATAGAAAAAGCTCTTAAAGAATGGAAAATCCTTGAAGGTGTTGAAGTTAAAGTAGCTGTAGCCAGCGGACTTAAAAATGCAAAGGTATTATTAGACCAAATCCAAAATGGCACATCGCCTTATCACTTCATAGAAATCATGGCATGTCCGGGCGGTTGCATAAGCGGAGGCGGTCAGCCGCGAATGACTACAAAAGAAGTAAAACAGAAGAGATTAGAAGCAATCTATAAGGAAGACGAAGGCAAAGTCTTGAGAAAATCTCATGATAATGAAGAAGTCAAAAAACTCTACAGTGATTTCTTAGGAGAACCAAACGGGCATAAATCACACGAATTACTTCACACTCATTATGTACCAAGAGGCAGATTTAACGAACTCCTAGAAAGATAAACATAATTCGAAGAAAACAGCTTTTGGATCGATCCAAAAGCTGTTTTCTATTTCTCAAATATACCGTCAGCTATAACCAAATCATACTTTAGCCCAATCGTTTGATTATTCTCGTCCTTCAACGTTCTTTGAAAGATGAGTTACAACAAAGTGGATGGCGGTTTATCATCCATCCTCTTAAACGCTGACGCTTAAAAATGAGGCTAGTTCTAGGCGCGCCGAGGCTGAACAGCGGAGCGTACTTCCGGCTACGTGAGCATGTGAAGCCGAGACAGCAACAACGAAATAGACCATTTTTAAGTGTCAGACTTTGCCCGGCAGAAGTTGATCCTACATCCCATCCCACTAAACTTCTCCTCATACTCCGTCTTCACGCTTTCAATCTGTGTACTGTGCAAATCATATGTCACATCAAAAACCTCAAAGCCATTTCCCCTTAATTCTTCCAATGAAAAATCAAAAAATCCTCTGTTATCGGTTTTGAACTCTATAATCCCTTCGGGCTTCAATATTTTTTTATACTTTTCCAGGAAGTTCTTATGTGTCAGACGTCTTTTGGCATGCCTGTCTTTTGGCCAAGGATCACTAAAATTGAGATATATTTTATCAATCTCATTTTCATCAAAAAAATTTTCTATATCCTCTGCAAATTTCCATAGAAAGACAATATTATTTAATTTCTTTATTCTTGCTTTTTCCAATGCTCTTAACAATACGCTCCCTATGGGTTCAAAAGCAATATAATTGAAGTTCGGATTCATTTCTGCCAGCGTAGTAATGAATTGTCCCTTGCCGCAGCCTATCTCTATATGAATATTATTGTTATTATTGAAATATCTTTTCCATTGTCCTTTGTTTTTTTCCGGTTCCAATGAGAGATATTCCGAATAGCTTAATACCTTTTCTTTTTCGTTTTTTACTCTGCGTTGTCTCATTTTTTCCTTTTTCCTTTTGTTTAGTGATTAGTGATTATGAAGGTCTCGGGTCTCGGGTCTCAGGTCTCGGGTCTAAGGTCTCTGATCGAAGGTCCGGCGTCTGAATTAACTAAGAATTTAATAACTAAGAACTAATAGTTAAGGTAGAACTTTTTCTTTCAGTAAAAGTTCTTCTACCGCGTTGATTTAGCATATTTTGAGTGATTTGATAAGATTTCTATCCATCAGCCATTGAAAGCGATGAAATTTCGAAGCAAAAATGACAGGATGTCAGTTTTAGGTCAACCGCAGCATGGACGCTATCGTTTGACCGTGCGAGAAATTCCGGAGATTGAAATGATGCTGATGCAGAAAGATTATCATTAACGAAAGAATTATGCTAAATTAATTTTTTTTGAGTACTAAAAATCTTAAACGATTGAGGAAATTTCCTCAATCGTTTATCTTATAATGATTTCTTGTACATGATCTTTTAGAGTTTGCCTTATTTCTTCCAGCTCGTCGATGGTAAATGAGGTATAAGACCCTGAATCATTCAATACCTGACCTGTCATTTTGAAATTTTGAATACAGTACCTCTTCACGTTACCGATTTCTTTTACTATTTTAAGCAAATCTATTATTCCTATGATTTCTTTATGCACTGTAGTCCTGAATTCATAGTCTATCCCTGAATCTTTGATAATATCTATACTTTCCTTAATAGCGTCCATATCTGCGTCTGCATTTACTATTTCCTGATAACGTGCCAAAGGAGCTTTAATATCCATAGCAATATAATCAATCAATTGCCCCTCTACCAGCTTCCTTAGTACTTTAGAATTGCTTCCGTTCGTGTCTAACTTTACAAGATATTTTAGTTCCTTTACTTTTTGAATAAAATCATACAATCCCTCATGCAGTGTGGGCTCCCCTCCAGAAATACACACTGCATCCAGATATTTTTTTCTCGCCCTGAGAAATTCAAAAATACCTTCCTCTTCAAGGACCGTTCCCGTTCTTAATACTAACTCCGGATTATGGCAGTATCCACATCTGAAGTTACACCCGCCTGTAAACAAAACGGTACTGATTTTATCAGGATAATCAATAAAGGATGTTTTAGTCTGACCATATATTTTCACATATCATCCAACCTTAGATACTGTAGATGCCGATAAATTTTTTAAGCTGTTTTCTACAGAGAACTCTTTTCTGTCTTTAAATTCTTCTTGTTTTCCCTTGTTCCATGATTGTACTGGGCGATGGAAACCAACAACTCTGGACCATACCTCTGCCTCTTTTCCACACTTCGGACACTCAAAATGCTCGCCTGAAATATATCCATGGTCAGGGCAGATTGAGAAAGTAGGAGTTATAGTTATATATGGTATCCTTGTGTTTTCCATAACTCTCTTTATAAACAATTTGCATGTTTCAACATTGTGGATTTGTTCACCGATAAAACCATGCAGCACTGTACCACCCGTATATAAAGTCTGTAAAATTTCCTGCTTCTCAATAGCTTCAAAAATATCATCCGTAGTGTGGACAGGAATCTGAGTAGAATTTGTATAATAAGGTTCTTTTTCTCCCTGCGTAATAATGTTCGGGAATAATTTTTTGTCCATTCTCGCAAATCTGTAGCTGGCTCCTTCAGCAGGAGAAGCTTCCAAATTCCAAAGGCTTCCTGTTTCCTCTTGATATATCTGAATGATTTTATTCATGAATTCCATTATTTCTACTGCAAAATCATTGCCTTCTTCAGTAGTAATATCCACACCTAAAAGGTTAAGACAGGCTTCATTCATTCCATTTAAACCTATGGTTGAAAAATGGTTTTTAAAATATTCACCTGTTGCTGCTTTTATATCATTAAGATAGTATTGAGAATATGGATATAACCCTAAATCCATATATTTTTCTAATATTTTACGTTTGCTCTCGCATATCTCCTTTGCATATCCCATCAAAACATGAACTCTCTGTTTGAATTCTTCTTTTGTTTGAGAAAGATAGCCTATTCGGGCCATATTAATTGTTACAACATTAATAGATCCCGTAAGCGGATTTGCTCCGAACAATCCTCCGCCGCGCTTTCTAAGCTCTCTGTTATCAAGCCTCAGACGGCAGCACATAGAACGTATATCTTCCGGGGATAAATCTGAATTCAGGAAATTTGCAAAATAAGGTGTTCAAAATTTTCTTGTCATCTCCATTATTTTATTAACAGCTTCTGAATCCCATGGAAAATCCTCTGTAATATTGACTGTAGGAATAGGGAAGCTGAAAGCACGTCCTGCGCCATCACCCTCCATCATAACTTCGCTATATGCAATATTAAACATATCCATTTCTTTTTGGAATTCACCGTAGGTTTTATCCATTAATTTTCCGCCGATAATAACAGCTTGATCTTTCAAAATAGGATGGGCTGTAATATCTAACGTAATATTTGTAAAAGGAGTCTGGAATCCTACTCTTGTAGGAACATTCAAATTGTATATAAAACGTTGCACAGCTTTTTTGACTTGTTTATAATCCAATTCATCATAATATATAAAGGGAGCGAGATAAGTATCCACACTGGAGATTGCCTGTGCGCCGGCTGATTCTCCTTGAAGTGTATAGAGTAAATTCGCAATTTGCATTAGCGCAGATTCAAAATGCTTCGGTGGTTTTGATTCTATTTTGCCTTTCGCACCTTTAAAGCCTCTGGAAAGAAAAG
>JAAYPU010000019.1 GCA_012519645.1 Clostridiales bacterium
TATCTTCCTGTACCCTGTCGGACTTGCATAAATATCTTTTTTTACAATTAGGGCATTCAATACCATATTCATATATTTTATTGTTTTCCCACTTAAAATGTTGTATTATGGCATTATTATTTCCACATTCCGTACATTTAATGTTATAATATGAATTATAACATTCATCTTTGCTTATGTTATCATATATTTCTCTTACTGCATTTTCAAACTTATCTCTATCAAATTCCGTAGAATATACATCTATAATAAATGATGTTAACGGATTGATATCAAATGCTATTGCTTTTCTATTACACCTAACCGCCTCAAACGCAGCAACTGCACTTCCCGAAAAAGGATCTAATACAATGTCATTTTCTTTTGTATATGTTTTTATATATTCATTCCAAATATTATGTGGCTTTTTGCCCCAATACTTCATGGACGTATACATCGGGGGTCTTTTTTCTTCTACTAATGCATAATCTATATCTTTAATCATCTATCTGTTCCTTTCTTATTAGTATATTCAAAATTGTTATCCACTTTTTATCATCAATTTCGTGTTTTTCTCCATATTCAATTAAATCTATCAATGCATCATGCGAATATATATATTCCATTTGTTTTTGTGGCAAAGAATTTCTACATATCGCAGCCTTCATTCTAAAACACGCAGCCTCTTTATCATTTAACTTTAAAACTCTTATTAACTTTTCAATATCATTTATGTCTGGAGGCGCATTGTTTTTTCCCTTTTCAATGTTACTTATATATTGATTAGTTTTGTTTAAGGCAATAGCTAAGTCTTCTTGTTTTAATTTCTTTTCTAATCTTTTCTCTTTTAAAAATTCTCCAAAAACAATGTTCACACATTCACCTCCTCAATAAATAAATTTATTTATTTATTATACTATAATGAAAACCGGTTATCAAGTTGATTTCGCTAAATAATGTGCTTTACTCAAAATAAAAGAAGGCACATCTAGTACCTTTACATCACCTTTCTTTCCCCACATCCCTAACCTTCTCGCCAATCCAATCCATAAACTTCTCCAGCAGATTCATTCCGCCAATCACGAACTGTTTCATAAACTCATAAGCTTTTTCCAGCTTATCCTTAAGCGTTCTATTCTCCTCTCGTAACACATGATTCTGATAACGCAGTTCTATTACCTGCTCCTTCAGATAGGAATCACCATCCACAACTCCCAGCAGTTCTTTTTTCAACCGTTCTGCCTCTGCTAACTCAAATTGTGCGTATTCTGTTTCCTGCTTGGCAACAGAAGATACCTTACGCCACTTGTCAGCCTCTTTTTCCGCAATCTCAATTTCATTCTTTTTATCTGTCAGCTTATCTGCAACCTCATAATACTCGGTCTGTAGCCGAGAATTCTTCATCTGTAAAATTTCCCCTTCTGTTTCCAGTTCCCGGTTCTCTGCCAACGTATCATCAAGTTTTTTCTGTGCTTTATCCTGCTTCCACTTAAACTCAGCTTGCTTTCTTCGAATTTCCTTATCCAACGTTTCTACTCGTTCCTCTTTCAAATCAAGAACAACCTGAACATCCTCTAATTCAGCTTCAAGTGCCGCAACCTCTTTTGCTCGCTCCTGCTTTTTATAATCCAGCACGGATAAATGCTTATTGTGTGTACCTTTCTTATGCCAGCCTATTCCATATCTCTCCATAATGCTTGCGATATCTTCCTTTTCAGTTTCCGACCATTGTTGCCATTCCGTATTGCCTTTTCCCTCACTGGCAAATCCTCTACCAGCAAGTGCTCCTTTAAGGCTTGTCTTAGTCTCCAATCCCCGCTCACTGCCAGATACCCATGGAACAAAATCCAGATGCAAATGTGGAGTTTCTTCATCCATATGGATATAGGCTCCAAACACATATAACTGTGGATTGCGAAATTGAAAAAGCTCCACATAATCCTTTAAAATCTGTGTTGCTATCTCTGCCGAATAACTGCCCACTCCGGTATCATCTTTATTTCCAATCTGGACAATTACCTCGTAAAACAATTTCTCCTGCTTGCTTCTTTTTATCTTCTCATAATAATTCTTAATCTGCCTGTCTTTGCGTTTTTGTTTGGCGTTGTATTCATCAAGAGCTTTATCAAACAACTTATGATACACCTGCTTAATGTCCTCGTTGATAAGTACGATATTGTCTTTTGTCCGACTGGCATCTACATTCTTAGCAATAAAACTTCTTGTGTTATGCCCGATGGAACCTTCGCCATTCATAAAACTAATTGTTCTTTCCATAACCCAAAACCTCCTCTTTTTGTATGTATTAGAGCACCTCCTTTTTATCCGTAATAAGTGCCGGATACGGCACGAGATAGCATATTTCTTTTGGAAGGTTTTGTTACTTTTGTCAAAAGTAACGCAAAAGCACTTTTGACAGCTACGCCATCAAAAATGCAACCCGCAAGCGGGTTTTGCGCTCCTCGCCGGAGTGGCTATACGACTCTACGAGCCGAATAATTTTCCCTAGTGAAAACAATTCACCACATCGTGTAATACTACTTCCTCTGCCACCAATCTTGCCTGTGTACGAAGCCTATACATCTCCATAAATGAGTTTTTATTCTTAGGCTTATGTTGCTTTAACCATTCATTTTCAATGTCCTCTAACAGCTCATAAGCCACTTCATTTACCTCTAGCGCTTTGCTATGCAACTCTCCAAATCGCACCAGACTTCTGTACCTCTGTGGATACTCCGACTGTATGTATTTCATCCATAGACGACCATATTTTCCTATGTCAGCATTCTCTTCTTTAATTTCCACCGAAATCAACGGATAAAGAATACCGTCCTCTTCTATGTATCTCACACCCAATTTTTCAAATAATGTCTGCTCACTCATAATCGCCACATCCTTTCCAAAATGTTTTATTCTTCATCCGATACTGTCAATTGCCTTAGCCCAGCCAATGACCTCGGCTGCTCCCTAAACCCTTCCAATATTTCCAGCATGGAGCGGACGGGAGTTAATAACTCCCCATCCATCTCTGATGCCTTTTCAATCCTTTCAAGCTCCCCCTCAATCCTATGCAAGTTCTGACGAAACTGTACCAGCATCAAAGGATTGCCGGTGGCAACCACCTTCTGATGCAAAACACTCTGGATAATATAATCCTGCTTGGTGCGAAAACCACTAAGCTTCACTCGATTATTCAGTTCTTCGTTTTCCTCCGGCGACATACGAAATGCTATGGTAACATTTCTCCACCGATTCTTATCATCCCTATTCTTTTCTGA
>JAAYPU010000020.1 GCA_012519645.1 Clostridiales bacterium
TATTCGTGTGTCTTTTTCTGTTGCCAAAACAGGACCGGTATGCTTTTCGGCATCTTCCACCATTGTACGGAATTTATATAAATTAAACATTCTGTTGTTTTCGGTCACTCTTTCCTGCTTAAAGAATACCGACCCTCCGTCATGGAGTTTAATGATTATAGAAACAATTAATAACAAGGGGGATGTAAGAATCAATCCTAAAGAAGATATGACAATATCCATAGCCCTTTTAATAATTCTTTGCTCTATAGTAAGGCCTAAGTCTTCCAGCTTAAAAACAAGCAAATCATCAACCTGGCTCACTTTAAAATCCACAAGAGAAATTTCATATAAACTTGGGATTAAATAAATGTCTTTTCCCTTTTCGGTACAATGATTTATTAGACTTAATTTATCGGCAGCCGAAAGGCTGTCACCGATGTAAACTTTATCTACAGCATCTATGAGTTCATAGGTTTTTTGATTTATTTCATGACAAATATATCTGATATTATCAAAATTGTTTTTATCCAATAGAATTTTCTTTGCTATATATTCCGCTTCCTCCATTGAGGCAACGGTAATGAGTATGTCCTTCCTCATTTTTGGGGATGTAAAATACTTAAAAACTATATATTTTGTGGTAAATATCAATAAAAACTGAACAAAAATACCAATCAGAAATACGCTTCTTGGGAAGGCAAATCCTCTGATAAAAAATGCGATGGCAGCAGTGGTTATGTTGATTACGATCAAGGGAATAAAAACAGAAACTGAATTTTCCAGCAGGGACTTTTTAAAAGTTGATAATATATCATAAATATAAAATATAACAAATGAAGCAACTATAATATAAGGTATGCTGTCATAAAAGGGCTGTAAGTTGAAAATGTCAGGATTCATCTTATATCTTATCAAGAATGTCAAATAATAGCCTATGACAACATAGGATATATATAGTATCTCTTCCAATATTTTAAATATAAAACCGTCGCTTTTTATTTCTCTTTTATCCATTATGCTCATCCTTTTTTTGCTATGGGTGCCCTGCTCAGGTGCCGGGCACCTGCAGAATAGCACTAATTTTGTAACCTGTGATATTATAACATGAAACGGGGCATTTGGAAACATAAAAAAAGACAACCCTAACACCAGTATGTCTGGATTATCACGTATTATCAGCACCTATATAAACGCGCCCCATTGTCATCCTGTATGCGCATCATTGTCATCCTGAACGCGCCTCACTGTCATCCTGAATGCGCCTCATTGTCGTCCTGAGCGTAGCGAAGGATCTCAGCATGACAAATATATTACTCATTTGGCAGTTTTAGCAAGCTTCCGAACATTAAGTCCATGTCTACCAGCCAGTTTGAATTTATACCCCCTGATGGGGTGAATGTTAATTCACCGAAGATTATTTTCCCGTCTAAATCATATAAATCTACCCGGACAAAAGGAAAGGGCTTAGCTAAAATTTCAGCATAATGTATCATCTTATCTATCCCTTCAGGTTTGGGTATATAGAAATCTTTGGGAGCCTTCTTGCTGTCTTTATTTATCCGTGCAAAATTCCAATCTCTGTCATAGTAATAGAACTTAGGGTGGCCTGTTTCCCTTCCGACACAAATCA
>JAAYPU010000215.1 GCA_012519645.1 Clostridiales bacterium
AAAAACGGCAGTAATGGAAATTTAAATCCTGAACTGTTATTTGAAAGCTTTATGTACTATTCAAATCTTAATATTGATAGAGACTTAATAGAAATCACTCGTAAGGAATTATATACCGACGGGTTTGTTCCGTTATCAGATATTGAATAAATACTTTAAAGGAATTGTGTAAAATTACAGCAAGCATAATGTATTGACATATTTTGATAATTGTGATAACATTTATGTTCGTAAGCCGCACGAATGGGGTTTGTAAAACAGTAAGCTGTTACCTGCATTTGGCGAGTATGGGAAGAGGAGGTGCAGTATTAATGTATGCAGTTATTGAAACAGGCGGAAAACAATACAGAGTACAAGAAGGAGATATTATTTCAGTTGAAAAGCTTGGCTTAAATGAAGGCGAAGCAGTTGAATTTAATAAAGTGCTCGTATATTCCGACGGAAATGAAATAAAAGTTGGAACACCTGTAGTTGAAAATGCAAAAGTATCCGGAAGCGTTGTTGAAAACGGAAAAGGAGAAAAAGTAATTATATTCAAATACAGAGCAAAAAAAGACTTTAGAAAAAAACGCGGACACAGACAACCATATACTAAAGTCAAAATTGACAAAATAGAATGTTAGTAAAATGATGATAAACCTTTGAAATAGAGGAGGTGTGACTTATGGCAAGTAAAAAAGGAGTAGGAAGCTCAAGGAACGGCAGAGATAGTGAGTCCAAACGCTTAGGTGTCAAACGTGCGGATGGACAGCATGTAAGTGCCGGAAGTATTTTAGTAAGACAAAGAGGTACAAAAATTCATCCTGGCAATAACGTTGGAAAAGGCGGAGACGATACTCTCTTTGCTAAAGTAGACGGCATTGTTAAGTTTGAACGTAAAGATAAAGATAGAAAACAAGTAAGTGTTTATGCTCAAGAAGCATAAGCCGATATATGAATGGTTTAACCCTCTATGTTTTTTCATAGAGGGTTTTTATAACTAAGAGTTATGATGCTTAGCATCAGTCCGAGGTACGGAGTCCGGAGTAGATCTATGGTCTATGGTCTTTGGTGCCAGAAAAAGTAATTAGTGATTAGTGATTAGTGATTAGTGATTAGTGTTGTCGGTCCGACTTAGGTCATTGCGTACATCCGAAGGATGTGTGGCAATCTATTTTAGATCATGGTCAATAGGAGTACTGGTTAGAGACGAACAAAGTATGGTGGAAAGAGATAATTAATTATTAATTATTAATTAAATTTGGGTAATATATTAATAGATAACGCAAATAGAAAAACAGTAGGTGGTTTTATGTTCGTAGATAGAGCAAAAATATATATAAAATCCGGTAAAGGCGGAGATGGAAGTGTATCTTTCAGAGCAGAAAAGTATGTGCCGGCCGGAGGGCCTGACGGCGGAGACGGAGGCAAAGGCGGAGATGTTATTTTTCAGGCGGATTCAAATTTAAGAACGCTAATGGATTTTAGGTATAAAACTAAATATGTTGCTGAAGATGGTGAAAACGGCAAAAAGAAAAAACAATTCGGCAAAAACGGAGGAGATTTAGTATTGAAAGTTCCTCCCGGCACCAGCATTTATGATGAAGAAACAGGGCTTTTGATGGCAGATTTAGTTCTCAGCGGGGATACCTTTGTTGCAGCAAAAGGCGGCAGGGGAGGAAAAGGCAATGTTCATTTCAAAACATCTACCAGACAGGCTCCGAATTTTGCTGAGGCCGGCGGTTTTGCGCAAGAAAGGACAGTTTTTTTAGAGTTAAAGCTTATTGCGGACGTAGGGATCATCGGATTTCCTAATGTAGGAAAATCTACATTGCTTTCCATAGTAACAAGTGCAAAACCTAAAATTGCGAATTATCACTTTACAACGATCGCACCTAACTTAGGCGTAGTTGAGTTGTATGAAAAAAGCTTTGTAATTGCTGATATTCCGGGGCTTATTGAAGGCGCTCATAAAGGGCTTGGTCTGGGATTAAGCTTTTTAAAGCATATTGAACGTACGAAATTTTTGCTTCATGTAGTAGATATATCAGGCTCTGAAGGGAGAAACCCGATAGAAGATTTTGATAAAATAAATGAAGAGTTGAAAAGTTACTCTTCTAAGCTCACTAAAAAGCCTCAAATAGTAGCTGCTAATAAAATGGATCTATTATATGATGAAGAAAAATACGAAGCCTTTAAAGCTTATGTTGAGGGAAAAGGATATAAAGTATTTCCCATTTCAGCTGCTTCCAGCCAGGGCGTTCAGGATGTAATCAAATATATAGCTTCTGAATTAGACAATCTGCCGGAAGATACAACGGATGAGGAAGAAG
>JAAYPU010000216.1 GCA_012519645.1 Clostridiales bacterium
CCGCCGATAATCATACCTTCAATCAATGAATGAGGGTCTCCCTCTAAGATGCTTCTGTCCATGAACGCACCGGAGTCACCTTCATCTGCATTACAAATAATATATTTTTCTTTTCCCGGAGATGCTTTTGCCGCATCCCATTTAAACCATGTCGGGAATCCTGCTCCGCCTCTACCGCGTAATCCCGATATTTTTATTTCCTCTATAACAGTCTCCGGAGTCATTCCTCCAAGCACTTTTTTTGTTGCTTCATAACCGCCGGAAGCTATATATTCATCTATGCTTTCAGGATTTATCAATCCGCAGTTTCTTAATGCAATTCTTTTCTGTTTTCCTAAAATACTTACATCCTCATCAGAAATTATATTTGATTCCGAAGGTTTTCCTTCTAAATGCTTTTCAATGATTTCCGCAACCTGTTCCGGCTGTACGCCTACATAAGTAGTCTTATTCCCCATGTCATCTATAATGTCTACGATAGGTTCTAAATAGCAAGTCCCTATACACCCTGTTTTTTCAAGGGATATATCCAAAGTGCTTTCATCTATCCACTTCTCAAAAGCGCTGAAAACTTTATTGGCGCCTGCGGCAATTCCGCAGCTTCCTTGTCCTATAACAACACGCATCTATTTCCCCTCCCCTGAATTTTTACTGCGAATATCTTTTAATACCTTCCTCACGCTGTCCTTTGTCAAATTTCCATATGTCTCACCATTTATCATCATTACCGGCGAAAGGCTGCAGCAGCCCAAGCAGGCCACATTATTCAGTGTAAATAAACCATCTTCCGTAGTTTCACCCTCAGTAATATTTAATTCTTCACATATAGCTTCTTCTATCATTTTAGAACCATTTACATGACATGCCGTTCCCTGGCAAAGCATAATCAGATATTTGCCTACAGGTTCTAATCTGAATTGAGTATAAAAGGTTGCAACTCCATAAATCTTTGCCGGCTTTACTCCCGTCTCCCCGGCAATATAATTCATTACTTCTTTTGGCAAATAACCGTAAATATCCTGTGCCTGTTGCAGGATAGTAATAAGACTTCCCGATACGTTTTTATACTTTTTAAGCACCGGCTCCAGCTTAGAAAAATCAAATGCAGAACTATTACATCCATTGCATTGACCGCTTCCATTTTGACACATGTTCTCACCACTCCCTCATCCAAAAAGATTTCTACTTATATTAATTTTACAATAAAATTATCAAAAAGATAGTTTTTTTTTTAACAAAAACCACCTTGCATATACTATTTATCTAAAAAACCCATCAAATTACTGCACATTCATTAAAAGACTCCTACTATTATAACATTTTTTTATAATTGATTTACAGCAACAATTTATCCCAACTATTTTATTATAAACTCTTAAAATAAGCAAATGAAATGAGACTGCAGTATAAACTACAGCCTCAAGCAAATTGCAGGCAAGGGAGTATAAAACAAAGTAATATATGGGCTAAAGTTCTTCGGATTCTTTGATCAGACTTGTAATTATATGTCCAAATTCAGTATAATACTCTTCCGTACTGTTATGCGAAGGAAGATGCCATTTCATTTTTTCTAAGTTTCCGGTAACTGTAGGTATCCAGCGATAAGGTATTGAAATAATAATCGTATTTTCATCCCATAGCTTTCTTCCTTTAGGACCATGTACAAATTCCGGTATTATGAAATTAATTTCTTGGGTTTTATAAGGATATATCAAAAACCATGCACACCCCATCACCGGCGTAGTTGTAGATTTATACATTTCACCGGTTGAATAAGTCACAGCCCTCATCACTATTTCGGCTTGGCTCGGACCGGCTGTTATAACCAATACATCCGGCTCGAAGGTTAATTGATCTATAGGAGAAAAGACTACATTGTTTACTATATTTCTGTCCATTTTCGGGACATATTGATAAAAATGCTGATTAGCCC
>JAAYPU010000217.1 GCA_012519645.1 Clostridiales bacterium
ACTATTTTGTCTTTAAACTCTTTAAAACTTGTCACTCTCATATCTGAATTAAAGTACTGTTGTAAGGATATTTTGTTTGGCATTATTACACCCCTAAAACTATTATTTTATAAGTAACATTATACTACATTTTAGAGGTTAATACAACCAAAATTGCGGATGAGCCCGGATGTACCCGAAATATGCACACATTTAAGCTTACTTATTCTGACAGTGAAAAAAGCAGTATTACATATGCAAGCGACGAAAATGAAGATATCGTTATCCATTTGTATAAACCTATTAAAAAGGACTCTAGCGGAATTTGGTTTGTTGTAAATGCAACATGTTAATAATAGGAGTGTATGATATAATTACTAATCAAAAATTCACTTTCAATTTAACAGGTGATAAAATATAGGAGGTATTTAATTATGGTTGAACAGATTTTCAAACTATATCTTGGTGATGAAAAAGCTGTTGAAAGAGTTGTATTTGATGAGAATATTCATTATCTGCATATGGTATTTAATAAAGACGAGGGTTTGCCGGAGCACTTTTCGAATTCAAATGTATATATGACCGTTATTCGCGGAAAGCTCTCCATCGGTCTCAATGAACAGGAAATCCATGAGTATGGGGCTGGAAATCTTCTGAAAATCCCGATTAAAACAAAAATGAATGTTAAAAATTTGCACGATGAAACATTGGAGCTAATCGTCGTAAAGGCACCTGCTCCTAAAAATTAAGGAGGAAAAACAAATGGTGAAAAGAGTGATAAAGCATAAAAACTGACTTAGGAGAGTGATCATTAGTGAGAAAGCAAGACAATCGATGAGTTAGTGACTAATGAAGATTATGAGTGCTGCATTCAGAGTGCCTACAGCTTCCAAAGGTATAATAAGATGTCTAGCGATTATGAAGGGTTGAATCTTCGCTGATTTTTTAACCGATAATGCTACATAATAAAAGTTTTTCTATTTAAGAATTATTGGGTAAAAAAGCATCTGTTGAAAAGTTTAAAATATGCCGAAATATATAGCATGGAATTGAATAGTAAAGTTTTTAATTAAAATTATCTTGTTACTATTAAAAGGAGTGTGAAAATTGTGAAATGGATTTCAGATTTGTCAATTAGAAATAAGATTTTTCTAATTATAGTTGTAACGATAATTGGTGTTGCTATATTTGCGACATGGGCTGTAATTTCGAGTAGCAGCATTCAAAATGAGCAAACAAGAATGTTAGAATCAGCCATTACAGCAGAAGAGACAATATTAAATGCCGACAGAGACCTATATCAGGCATATACAGCGGTTCAGGAATTAGTTATGAAAGATAACACAAAAGAGGAAATTGATGAAAAAATAGCTTTTTTTAATGACAATATTAAAACTGCAAAGGAGAGGGTTTTAGCAGCAAGAAACGAAATGGATGCTACAAAAAAGGAATGGATAGAATTTAAAGGAGCAGTAAGTAATCTAACTGCATTTGAAATATTTGAAAAAGTAAACCCTGGTATAGATGAATGGGTTAAGCTCTCTACATTATCTATAGACAATAAAGTTTTTGATAAAGGTTGGGAAGATGCATTTAACCAACCTCGTGAACATTTAGATGAACTAACAGAGCTGCTCTCAGAAGCATTGGAAGAAAACAAAGCAAAATACAGTAGGGAGAGGACCTTTGTTATAATTAATATTTCTGTTGGATTGCTAATTCTATTGGGTTTAATTTATATTTTTGGACATACAGTGATTAAAAATATATCTAAACCACTTGTTTCCCTAGTAGAAATGGTTGAGGAATTTGAAAAAGGGCACTTGGATAAAAGGCTTAATTTAAGTAGAAAAGATGAAATCGGTCAGCTTGCAAATATAATGGATAAGTATGCTGACGATCTTCAAAAATACATAGTGAGTTCAATGGATAAAATAGCAGAAGGAAATTTTGATTTCGAGGTGCTGATAAAGGATGATAAAGATGAGATAGGTCCTGCATTAAAAAAGACTACTGAGTCAATAAAAGGACTTGTTTATGAAGTGAATACGTTAACATCAGCGTCAATTGAAGGTAAGCTTCAAGTACGAGGAAATGCGGAAAACTTCAAAGGATTATATCGGGATATAATTTTAGGAATAAATAAGACACTAGATGTAACGATAGAGCCAATAAATGAAGCGACAAGTGTACTTGCGGAAGTGGAAAAAGGAAACTTGCAGGTTAGTGTTAAAGGAGACTACAAGGGTGAACATGCAATAATAAAGGATGCATTAAACAAGACAATACTCAATTTAAAGACCTATATAAGTGAAATTAGCAATGTGCTAAATCAAATGTCTGACGGCAACTTGGACATTATAGTAGATAAAGAATTTAAAGGTGATTTTATTGAGATAAAAAATTCGCTCAATAACATTTTAGCTGTATTTAATGATGTGCTAAACAAGATGAAAGAAGCAGCATTACAAGTGTATGCGGGTTCGAAACAAATTGCAGATTCATCACAGATGCTTTCGCAGAGTACCACAGAACAAGCGAGTTCGGTTGAAGAATTGACAGCAGTTATGAATGGAATAGCTGAACAAACTGAAAGGAATGCACTTAATGCTAAAGAGGCAAGTGAACTTACTACAGAAGTAAAAGAAGATGCAGTTGATGGTAATGAACAAATGAAGGAAATGTTAAGATCAATGGATGAAATATCTTCAGCATCAACAAATATCTCTAAAATTATTAAAGTGATAGATGAAATAGCATTTCAGACCAATATCCTTGCGTTGAATGCTGCTGTTGAAGCAGCTAGGGCAGGACAACACGGAAAGGGATTTGCTGTTGTGGCAGAGGAAGTCAGAAACCTTGCTGGAAGAAGTGCAGAATCAGCAAAAGAGACAGCAGTTTTAATTGAGAGAACTGTTAAGAAAACGGAAAGTGGCATGAGTATAGCGAAAGTTACTGCAGAAGCACTTTCGAAGATTGTTAATGGAGTTTCAAAAGTAACTGACATTGTGAGTGAAATTGCGACTTCATCAAACGACCAGGCAACGGGGATTTCGCAGGTAAATCAAGGCGTGTTGCAGATTTCACAGGTTGTTCAGACAAATTCGGCAACTTCGCAACAAAGTGCTGCCTCAAGTCAGGAATTGACAAGCCAGGCAGATACACTTAACGGAATGGTAAGCAGATTTAGGGTAAGAAAAAATGGACATAAAAAATCCGGATACGAAGGCATAGATAATGATATTTTAGGTTTACTAGAAGATGTAAGCGAGAATAACAAAGTTAATCCAAAAAAGATATCACTAAATAGAGAGGATATTTCTCTAGGTGATATGGATTTTGGTAAGTATTAAAAAAGGAAATGTTACAAAAACATTTCAATTATGTATTTTGGTTAACATGACAAGAGTAAATGTGTTACCGTACAATTATTGTGCTTAGAAAAATATAGTAGGGCTAAGTCCGAGGCAATGGATTTAGTCCTATTCGATTATCTGAAACGTCCTTTATATAATCGTAAGCGTAAAATAATAATACCCTTTTAGTTGTGGATACTTGAAGAGGGTAATAGAAAGAAGGAAAGGTGAATTATCTCCATATAAGGCTTGCAAATTTATATAATCGTCTGTGGGCAGAAAGTATCAATGTTGTGTTGCACACCCAATAGTACACGAGATAAAAAGCAAGCGGCAGGATTACAACAAACCCGCCGCTTATTTCTATTTACACATTATTTAGCTGCTTTTTGCATAAGTAAAGCAATCATGGATGATGCTTCAGCCCTTGTTGCATTGGCCTTCGGATCGAACATGTTATTGCCCTTTCCGGATATGATTCCGACCTCTTGCATAGCTACCACCGCTGCTTTTGCATACTCTGCTATTTCGCTGTCATCATCGAATACAACAGTCTCATTTACCTTTTCCAAGGTATAGCTTGAAACCTTTTCATTGAACTGATTGAGCATAACTGCCATGTCCTGGCGGGTTATATTGGCATTGGGATTGAATTTGCCATTGGAGCCATAGGCGATACCGCTTTCGTATGCCCATTGCACGGCACCGTTGAACCAGTCGTCGGTATTTACATCATCAAAGGCTGAGGTTGTATATTTGCTGAGATCAGCTCCTGCCAAATTGGCGAGTATCTGAACAAATTCTGCTCTTGTGATGTTTGCATTTGGAGCAAATAAACCCTTTTCCTTGCCCTTTATTATATTCCTTGCGGCAAGGAAGTTTACTGATTCCTCGTACCAACCGGATACATCGGAGAATTCGATTTTGTTGTAGCCGATTGCGTACTGTGTAAGCTTAGAATCTTTAATTGTAAAGCTTTTTGTGTCTTTGTTGTATATGCAGTCTTTAACAATTTCAAGTTCTCCATCAGCATTGACGGAATAAAGAACTAAAGCAGCTGCATCTTCATCCTCTTTAAGGGTGTAAGGAATTTCTATTGTTATATTTCCTTCAAAATCAGCCATGGTCTCGCCGTCACTCGTTACGCTGAAGCTAAGAACGGGTCTGTCACCAATTATATTCTTTGCCTCTTCGGAGAGATTTTCCGCATCGACAGAAGAAATTGTAATCTTAACGTCCTCTGTTGCGGAAGAAGTAATATCGGATAAAGCTTTTTGATCAAAGCTGATGGTTGCCAATGATGTAGATATTATTTTATTCTCGAATCCCTTTTCCACAAGAGAATCGATACCGTCTTTTGCAATGCTTAATTCAACGGATTTTGCATCCTTTGCTGCTTCTGCATTGATTTTAACTGTGGAGGACAGTCCCTTTTCTTGCTCTGCTGCTTCTTCTATAGCCTTGTCGATTGCATCGGTTATTTGCTTGATATCAATTGAAGCTATGGCTTTTCCATCGCTGTCGGTTTCAGCACCAGCATAGACAACGGCCTGTACTGTGTTTTCCTTATCTCCTGAAACACCTGGTATAGGAGTATTAGGGATAGTAGTAGAATCAGGTGTGGCAGTCGGAGTAGGTGTGGGTGACATATCCGGCACAGTATTTGAGGATGATCCCGAACCCTTGCCGCCGCTGCCCGATGATTTCTTTTCAAAAATTGCTGTTATTGTTATGTCTGATTCCGGCATGATGAAGCTTGTTCCGCTTATTTTCGTATCCGATTCTCCGTCATTATACTTAAGGGAGCCGGATTTGAGACGATAACCGGAATCTGGGGTTATTGTAAGGTCTAAGACCGAGCCTGCTTTTGCATACACAGAACTTGCAACAATACTTCCGTGGGAAGTCTCATCAATACTAATCAGATAAGATGTCGGTTCGGGTTCAAACTTTACGTTGTCCAGATACATTTTTCCAGCATAATCACTTTCTACGTCGGCTACAACAATGGTGATATCTCTTAAAAGAGTATTGGATTCAAATACCTTGTCATCCATTAAATCGTCCAAATCGAAGCTGACTTTGAAGAGATAGAGTCCGTCTTCGGTTTTTTCCATATCGGATAATGAATCCAAAGGAATGTCGAAGGTTTTCGATGCCTGTGCCCAATAACCGAGACTAGGTGGTGCAAAGGCGAGATTAATGCAAAGAACTCCCCAGTTTGCACGCACAGGTTCCAGGTAAAAATCAAAGGTAAGATATTTGTTATCTTCACGGGTTGTATTAATATTTGCCAACATGAAGCGAGGGGCGGAAGCCCATCCGTCACTAGGCTTAACTTCGGGATAAGCTACTTCCCACGAGATGGCCTTTGAGCCGTTTGCCTCTTCGATGGTCAATGCACTTTTTACCCCGGAGGCAACATCCCAGTTCCATCCTTGACGGGTATCGTCTTCGAAATTCGAAGGAAATGTCGGTGTTCCCAACGGATCATGTACAACCAGTTCTTCAACAACCGCACGGTTACCGGATACGGAAATATTGTCTAAGTATATAACATCTGCATTTTCTGCACCGATGAACATAATTATATTGGTCATTATACTGTCCTGATCATCTTTTGCAATTGCATCAAAATTTGGCGAATCCTCTGTTGTAATTGTTAATACTGCTTTATATGTACCGTCTTCCTGTTCGATAAAATCTTCTGCTGTTACTTTGGAGGCTTTCAAAGGATTGCCCCAGCCATTGGTAGAACTTTGGGGAATAGCTGTTATGGATACGGTTGTGGGTTCCTCCACAATAACATCCATTGTTAGTTTATCCGCTCCGAAAATATCCGGGCGTGCACTTGTGCCGTCTGCGGAGATGCGAAGGTTTGCCCAGTATCCGCCGTCGGAAGTCTTGGCATAGACTTTGGCAACCTCTTCAGGACAATCCATACGGTTACTGATAAGGAGAAACGCATCCTTGTATGTAGCAGTTTCATCCTCCTCCTGAATTAAACCT